>SKLM01000256.1 GCA_007123205.1 Thermoflexales bacterium | reverse complement strand
TCCACGATCTGACCTCCCGGTTCGGATGCCGTGATGCTCGGGCCGGGCAGATGGCGCTTCTAGAGGTCGGCGGCGAGCAGTGCCATCGCCTGGGCTACCAGCGCCATGCGGTCGAGTCTTGAGACCCAGCCGTTCCGCGCAATGCGCAGCGTGCTCGACGCCCGGTAGAAGCGCGCTCGATCTACGAGGGCTTCGCCATCCCAGCAGGACGGGAGGGCGCGGCCATAGGCATCGACCATGTGCTCCACGAAGGGCTCGGCCTCGACCACGCTCCCGCCGTGCTGGTTTATACTGTGCGTGATCTCTGCCATGAGCCTTCCCAGGTCAGAGGCGGGGTCTCCCCGATCCAGTCGTTCCCAATCGACGACTACTACCTCTCCACTCTCGGGGAAGATGAAGTTCGTGGTGGTCGTGTCTCCATGGGTAAGGGTGGGTGCGAAGCTCCTCATCAGCGGCTTGGCGGCCCAGCGGTCGATCAAGCGAGTGACGCCGTCGCGCGCGATCGGGTCGTCCTGGAGTACGCCGTGTCCTGCCAGCTGGCCGACGACCCCGTGGGCGTACCTGACTGAGGAGTCGAAATCTGGGTCGGCGTCCAACTGCGCGCCGTGAGAGTGGAACCTGGCCAAGAAGCGCGCGGCGCGCTCCAGCGAAGCGGTGAGCCTGCCAGGTTGACTCTGACGAACCGCGATGACGTCCTCAAGTCGCAGACCCTGGACGTACTCAAGAAAGAGTACACCGCGCCAGAGCCCCAGGGGTTTGACCACCCGGAAATCGGAGGTGTCTACGCCAGTCGTCTCGGCCTGCTGCAAGCAGCGCAACTCACGAGCTGCGTGTCTATGTGCCGAAGAACCCGTCTTGGCCGCATAGAACTTGGCGACCAAGGCCCACTGGGTAACCTGCTCAAGGTAGACATACACAGCCTGGGAAAGCCTGGCCGTGGCCCAGCCAGTTGGGGACTCGGGACAGCCCCACAGGGCATCTGCCACATATCGAACCACTGGATCGCTGGCTGGCAACTTGAGCCAGTTTCCGCGCTGAATGTCTGGGACTTCCGCCGGGGGCTCAAGAGGTGGAGCATTGTGCGCGTCGATTGACATGTGTTCTCTTCCAGGACGGGCCTATCGGCACCGGACTCACGTGGAGTCTCGGTCCGGGCGTGCCAACTCTCTCGGTCTCGAGTCCAATTCTGGCAGATAGGTCTCTGAACGCCCAACCTTACCGGACCCGAGATCAGGATCAGGACCGGAGGGGTGGCGAGTGAGGGTCTCCGACGCCCCTCGCCAGCGGGCTGTGGTGCAACACTGTGTCTCGGGGGCCGTTTGAGCGCCCTCCGTCTGGCTCCCGGCATTCTACCCCAGCAGGAGGATTTGGCAATCTCCGGCCACCACAGACGGCCCCGGGTTACTTGCCCGGTCTTGGGACTCCTCCCGGGTCGCCATTCGGGGCTACTTGAGTGCGAGTTACCTCCGGCTGCAGACGCTAGTCTACCACTGGAACGGAGCTCGTCGTCCTAAGCTGCGCATCGGGCGTGGGCAGCACCCAAAATGGAACAAGCAGTCGATGACGCTCCAGCTCGAAGAAGCCACGCGGCACACCCGAGCGTCATCAAGCCACGGCTGACGGCACGCCACTCCGTTTCGTGCTGGACCGCGAACCTCGGCTTGCTGCGGTCGCGTGAGACGACGAGTTTGGCCGGAGCACGGCGACGAAGAAGCTCGCTGAACGTGGGACAGAGAATGGACCCGCATCGCGCGTCTGAGATGTTGAGACTGCCTTTCTTGCCCATATGGGGTGTCCCTCTGGCCGGCGGGCCCGGCGTGGAATCACGTGGGCGTCACGCGAGGTGCCAGAGTCCGTGCTTGCTCAGGGGCCGTGGCAGGGCCGGTGGAGGTCCAATGTTGACAAATCTGCTCCGTTCACGTACTATTGGATCACGTGAGATGACTCACGTGCGTTAGAACACGGGCGAGTTGAATCAACTGTGATTTCAGGAGAAGGTGGGAAGACATAGACAGGTCTTCCTGCTGGCCGTCTCCACAAGACCGGATT
This sequence comes from Thermoflexales bacterium, assembly GCA_007123205.1. Taxonomy (GTDB): domain Bacteria; phylum Chloroflexota; class Anaerolineae; order B4-G1; family B4-G1; genus SKLM01. The sequence goes on along the minus strand of SKLM01000256.1, from coordinate 29,384 downwards.
TGTCTGGGGAGGTTTCAATGCCCTATCGAGATACCTGGGCGACTTGTGAAGTGTGCGGAAGGCAGTTCATCTTTACCGTTGAGGAGCAGCGACGGCTCGACAAGTTGGGATTAGAGCTTGAGCCGACCACCTGCCCGGACCACCGAGGAGAGGTGGAGTTGCAGACCGGACCGCAGCAGGGCGTGGTGAAGTGGTACGAAGCCAAGAAACGGTACGGCTTCATCACGATGCAGACCGGCGACGACATCTTCTTCCACCGGAACGCGATTGTCGAGGGGAGAGAGGAAGACTTCGCGGAGGGTGTTGGGGTCACCTTTGAGATCACCGAATCCGATAAGGGCCCGGAAGCGACCAACGTAGTGCTCGTGGGATCGGAGTCATAGCACACAGGTTGGTATCGAGGTGTTCCGAGAAGGTGTGTCGCGTGCGAAGGTGACCACCTTCTCTCGTTCTCAGTTCTCCCGTTTTCTGCGGAAGCGTTTGCCAGTACGACAACCGCACACCGGCAGTCAGGGCTTACTGGACCGCCGAGGAGCGCCCACGTGCGGGTGGTATTTGACCAGCGTGAGTTAGATTCTTCGTCGCTCCAGCCGCTGCGCTTCCTGCGCTTCTCAGAATGACAGGGGTTTTGTAGTATCAGGACGGATTACCTGAGGCAGCAGCAAACACCGCGACTTAGCCCTGGGCGACATTAGCCGGTTGTCCCAGCCCCCCCTGCCCGGCGCAGCAGGGCCGGTCTTCAACCCGCCGAACAGGGACAGTCAGCAGTGGATAGCTGGACTTAGTCGGCAGCTGATGCGCGGTGTGCGGCGACTCGAAGAAACAGATAGGCAGGACTGGACCCAGTCCTGCCTTATTCCTTCCCCCTGTCTGCTGAGGTCTAATTCTTCTTGACCTTGATGGTTTTCGGCCTGCTCTCCTCCGCCTTGGGCAGTGTGAGGGTCAGCACGCCGTTTTCGAACACAGCCTCGGCCTCGTCGGTGTTGATCGGCACGTTCAGCGTAAGCGTTCTGGAGAAGGGGCCGCAGGCTCGCTCCTGGAACAGGTAGTCCACATTCTCCAGAGGGCGGCGCAACGCTCCTTGAATGGTCAGCCGATCACCGTCAATGCTTATGTCAACCTCATCTGGGGTCAGCCCGGGGAGGGAGGCAACAATCACAATCTCCTCCGGGGTTGTGTAGACATCCAGCGGCAACCGCAGTCGCCTCTCCTGCTGCAATTCGGTGCCACGCTGACCGCGGTGCACGAAGCTCTCCTCCAACAGTTCGTCCATTGCCTCGCGCAGGGTTCTCATCTCGCGTAGAGGGCTCAGATTCGTGATGCTCATGTTACTACCTCCTATGCAGATATGTGATCAGAACGGGCTACCAGCTGCCTTGACCTCACCTGTCTGGGGCTTGGGCTCCGTAGAGAGCTGGCCCATCGTCTCCCGCAGACTGAGCAGCTCGCGTAAGGGGTCTCACCGTCGAAACTCTTCCGTTGTCGTGTCTCCTTGCCCCAATGATCCAGTCCTCATTAGCGATTCCGGACTCTAATCGCAATCATGGCATAGGCGCATTAGATCGGCGTTAGAGGGTCGTTAGAGCTGCATTAGAATGGGCAACCCCCGCAGGTCTACGGGGGTAGAACGGGGAATACTCTCCGTTGGAGGGGGCAGGGGCGGTCTAAGGGCTTGCCCCTCCTTGCTCCTCAGACCGTCGTCTTTCAAAGTCAACGAACCGGTACCCCGTGCCGATCTCGGTGAAGATGTAGCGTGGCTCCGAAGGGTCAGGTTCGATCTTCTTCCGCAGGTAGCTGATGTACAAGCGCAGATTCTGTATCTCGTCCTCACCGTACTCATAGCCCCAGACCTTGGACAGCAACGTCTCGTGGGGCATGACCCACCCAGCGTTCTCCACCAGGTGGTACAGCAGCCGGAACTCGGTGGGACGCAGATGGATACGCTCGCCTTCCACGATGACCTCGCGTTTGTTGAAATCGATGCTCAAGCGATCATCGATCTCGAGGATCGATTCCTCGGGCCCCGCAGGTCCCTGGACGCGGCGGAGGACCGCTTTGACACGGCTGGCGAGCTCGCGGGCACTGAAGGGTTTCGTGACGTAGTCGTCAGCTCCAAGCTCCAGTCCTCGCACCTTGTCTTCCTCTTCGTCCCGCACAGTGAGCATGATCACGGGCACGTTCGAGATCTCTCGGAGCATTCTCAGGGCTTCGAATCCATCCAGCTCCGGCATCATCACGTCCATGATAACCAGATCGGGCAGCTCGTTCCGGACACGGTTGAGAGCTTGAATCCCGTCGTGAGCCTCGATGACGTGGTATCCCTCCAGCTCGAGATTCATGCGGATGAATCTCGTCATCCGGGGTTCGTCATCCACAACCAAGATCAACCCGCCACTATGCTCCATCATAGGCGCCCTCCGATACTTCACTCACGAATGAAGGTGACGACCTCCTCCTCAACGTCGCTGGGCAGGATCTCGAGGCAGTGGATGCGTTGCCAGGGGTAGATGACGGTATCCGTCTCCGGGAGCACGTAGGATACATCGCGCCCATCGCGGTATCGCAGGTTATGAACCACCAGCACCTGGTCCGTCGGCTCAGGTAAGCGATCTATCTCGCCGACGACAGGTTCCTCGTTTAGGAGGTGAATCATCACCGTGTGCGACATGTTGATCTCTCCCCTCATATTCTCAGTCACGGATGAGAACCCGGAGCTTCACGCGGCCCAACTGGAGTTCGTCACCGCTGTCAAGGGTGTGGCGCAGATGGGGCTCTATCCGCTCACCATTGAGACGGGTTCCGTTGGCGCTTCCCAGATCCTCGACGCAGAGCCTTCCCTGGTCGATGCAGATTCTACAGTGACGGCGAGAGACGCCGCCTTCACGTCCGTCTTCCCCTGTAAGGTCCACATCCGGAAAGATGCCGTGAACCGGGTCAAGGCGCCCTATCTCAACCTGTCGCCCGGAAGGTAATGGGATCTGGCGCCCGCTCGAGACCACCTGAACGCACGGACGGGCGCGGGAGTTCCGTGCCAACTGAGGTGCATCATTGTCCTGACACCTCTCTGCGCCGCGGGTGCTTCCCTTCCGAATCGAAGTAGATTCCTCACCGAGCGGGACCACACTCGGAAGGTAGAAGCCGCATTCGATGCAGAACACGGTCCCTTCTCGGTACGTGCTGCCACAGCACTGACACCTAGCCAAGGGTGTCTCCCGGCGTGTTGATGGTACGGGTTCCATATCTGATCGTCTTGCGACCCCGACCCGTCGCCTGCCCCACGCTCGAGACACGCTTGGCCTCCAGCTCTGCGACCTGTGCCAGCTCGTATTGCCCCGATGCGAAGAGATGAGCCGCCACCGCTTCCAGCCCGCGGGTCGCTTGATCGATGCTGCCCTCGTCCAGGGCCGTCCATACCTGTTCCTGCATGCGGTATAGATTGATCTTTCTGAGGGCATCCACGACGGCCACTGGAACTTGGGTGTCGTTGTGGTCTGGCGGCTGGTTGATGAAGAGGCACCAGATGTCCTCTGTCAGAGTCTCAGGATAACTACCGAGGGTGCGTGCATCCTCTTGTAGCTCCAGCTGGAGGAGTCGTTGTCCTCCGGGTGGGCGCTGTTCCACGCTTATCTCAAGCAGAGCTTTCAGCGAAGTCCCACGCTCGAGTGATCCGAGCCTCATAGTCCCCTCATGGAGGACCAGGGGGTTAACATACGGGGAGACGAGAGATGCGCTCTCCACCCGTACGCCTTCCGTGGGGTGAACCTGAAGAGTCAACCCAGCAGCCACGACGCTCTTCAGTCCGGAGACTTTCTTCCGGAGGACATCGGTTGTCCGGGCAGGCGAGGCGATGTACGCCGATGTTCCCCCGCTACGAAAGGCGATCTGGTCGAGTAAGGAGTCGTTCCAGTCGTCACCGATTCCCAGAGTGGTGATACTAATGCCTCTCAGCCGAGCCCCTTGGGCTTCCACGACACACTCTTCGTCGTCGCCGTAGGTACGACCGTCCGTTATGAGGATCAGATGGCTGATGACACCCTCACCCTGATAGGTTTCCAGCTGCTCCAGGCCGAGGCGCAAACCACGGAGAATCTCGGTGCCACCTTTCGCTCGAACAGACGCCATTCTGGTTCGGGCCTCGCTCCTACTGATGCCCGTTCGGGCCGGGATGACAACCTCCGCTCGGTCGTCAAAGGCGACCACGGCCATCGCATCGTGGGGATCTAGTGAGGCGACCGTGTGATGTGCGGCTGTCTTCACCTGCTCCAGACGAGCTCCCTTCATCGACGTGCTTCGATCGATGACGAGGCACAGATTGACGCGAGGGGGTTGGCCCGCTGGTTCTGCTCCCGGTTCTACCCGCACCAGCACGTAGAGCATCTGCTTTCTGTAGAGGGCGGGCAGACAGTCTCTGCTCAGCACAACGTTCCAGGCCAGGTTCGGGGCGTCGGCGATCGCAGACTCGGTGCGCCGACGGTCGTAATCGCGGCGGCTGTCAGCGTCCCCCAGGATGGCGTAGGCTTCCTGAATCTGGTGGAACAGCATAGTCGGGGTGTCGACCTCGCGGCTGTCAGGATGGTAACGCCGCGCTAGCCTGCGATACGCCCGCTGAATCTCCTCTCGGGATGCCGAGGTGGGGACACCGAGCACGCGGTAGTAGTCACGATCCATCTTCATGATAGCCTAGCCCGGGGGCGATCGCCAGAGGATGACGGTGATGTTATCGGGGCCTCCGGCCGTGTTGGCGGCGGCGACGAGGTTCTGGCACGCGGCGTGGAGAGTGGGTGCCTCCTGGATAAGCCGGGTGATATCGGCATTGCTCACGACATTCCAAAGGCCGTCACTGCACAGCATCAAGTGGTTACCGTGGGGAATCCTGCGCACGTGGGTGTCCACTTCCAACGGGCTGCCCTGCCCGACGGCTCGGTATAAGACGTTCTTCTGGGGATGGCTGGCTGCCTCCTCGGCCGTGAGTTGACCGTTCTCGACCAGACGCTCCACCAAGGTATGATCGTGGGTGATCTGTTCCAGACGGGTCTCGTTGAGCAGGCAGGCTCGGCTGTCTCCCACGTGAGCGATGTAAGCCTGTGAGCCCAGCACGAGGGCACAGGTCAGGGTGGTGCCCCCGCCTCGAACGTGCTGAGACACAGCATCATCGGCTGCCAGGACGGCGTCCACCAGGATTTCGTTCAGAGAAGGCTGATACGCATCGCTCTCGGTGCGAATGAGAGCGGGCAAGTAACACCGACGCGTGATGTGATGAGCTGCCACGCGAGCTGCCAAGGAGCTTGCGGCCTCACCTGCCCGGTGGCCTCCCATTCCGTCGGCCACGATGAAGAGACCGAACGGCGGCTGCCGGTCATCTCCCTCCTGGGCAGCTGACATGACCAGCACACTATCCTCATTGTGATCGCGGATGGTGCCCACATCGGTAGCCCACCCCACGTCGAGTCCAGAGGGGGCAGGGGGGCGACGCTGCCCAGCCGCAGCTGCCGTCCCCGCGGCCGGTGGGTCCGGTCCTCTCAACCAGTTGCGCAGGAATCCCACCTCTCCTCCCGGGGAATCTGGGCCTTATGCAGGCAGGGCGTAGACATACCGGTCACTCGATCCGATGTAGATGAGCCCATGCGCCGCGGTAGGTGATGACGTGACCTGACCACCTGTCTGGAAACGCCAGCGGAGATCGCCCGTCTGGGTGTCCAAGCTGTGTACATAGCCATCGACCGAACCGAAGTAGACGCTATCGTTGAACACCACCGGCGAGGATGTCACTTGACTGCCGGTCGCGTGGCGCCAGACAAGCCGTCCGGTCTCTGCGTCCAAGGCATACAGGTGTCCATCAGCGGAGCCGATGAACACGACCTTGTCGTCAACAGTCGGCGACGATATCACGGGCCCGCCTGTCCGGTAGCGCCAGATCAGCCACCCCGATTGAGCATCCACACCGTAGACGTACCTGTCCCGACCGCCCACATAGACCATCTCGCGGGCTAATGCGGGGGAGGAGGTGACGCCTCGGCGCGCCCGGAAGCGCCAGCGGGTGTTCCCGCTCATGTCTACAGCATATAGGGTGCCAGCTTCGCATCCCACATAGATGGCCTCCTCGCCGACGGCCGGGGACGAGCGGACCTTGCCGTCAGCCTCGAACTTCCAGGCGACGCGCCCGCCCTGGACGTTGACGGCGTAGAGATGGCGGTCATCGGAGCCGAAGAAGACGTGCCCAAACGCGGCCCGGGGTGATGACCACACCTTGCCCTGAGTCGGACAAGTCCAGCGCACACGCCCGGTGTCCGCATCGACCGCGTAGAGGGCGTGATCCACAGATCCGAAGAGAGCGATGCCCTCGTAGACGCAGGGAGACGAGGCGATCCCGCCCCCGGTGGGATACTTCCACAGGAACTCACCGGTTTCAGCATCAAGCGCGTAGAGGTTGTGATCGTAGGCCCCCACGTAGAGCGTCCTGTTGTCAACAGCAGGGGAAGACCGGATCTCGTCCTCCGAGGCGAAGCGCCACAGCGGGGTCACTCCATTGAGATGATCCGTCGGTGTCTCTAAGCGCACCGTGGCTTTTGAGCTGCCAGCCGAAGGGAGGTTCGTCAGCGCCCGCCCCATCTCCGCCGCAGAAAGGTAGCGGTCGTCGACGTCGTATTCGAGGGCGCGATGGACGACCTTAACCAACTCAAGAGAGACGCTGGGATTCGCCTCCTGGATCGGGCACGTGTCGAAGGTAAAGGGGGGCTCCGTCCGGGGATCGCGTTTGGTGAGCAGATGGTGAAGCGTGGCGCCAAGGGCATAGATATCCACTCGGGGATCAGCAACACCCCGATACTGCTCCGGAGGGGAGTAACCCTCGGTCCCGATCATCGTCCCCTTCTCGCCAGTGTTGAAGACTTTGGCGATCCCGAAATCGATCAGTCGGATCTGCCCATGGTTGTCCAGCATCAGATTCGAAGGCTTAATGTCACGAAACACGATCGGACGAGGTTCGTGACTATGGAGGTATTCGAGGACGGCGCAGATCTGAAGAGCCCAGTTCACGACCTGTCCCTCTGACAGGAATCCTCTGGTCTCACTCAGGACAGTCTCCAGATCCTTTCCCTGCACAAACTCCAGCACCACATAGCTACGCTTTCCTTCGGTGAAGCAGTTGTAGATCTGGACGATGCCGGGGTGACTCAGCGAGGCGAGAATACTGGTCTCGCGTTCGAAGTTGCGCAGCGCGATCGCCCGAGTCTCGGGGCTATCGGCGCTGTTGACCATCTCCTTGACGGCACAAATGCGTCTAACGTTGGGGAAGCGGAGGTCTTGGGCCTTGTAGACCGCGCTCATGCCACCGACGGCCAGCAATCCCAAGACACGGTAGCGGTCACGGAGAAGACAGCCTTCGGGAAGGTGACCTTCCATCACCCCTGGCTCGCTATGAACTGACATGATCCGCTCTGAGCTCTGTGACTCTGATGAAGACTCCCCTCATCCGCGGTTTCCTCACCAACAGCCCAGCATCGTGCCTTGACTCCGCAAATCTCGAAGGGATCTGAGGGTGCCGTGGCTGTCCACCCAGGTGGTTATCTAGCACCAGTATAACCCGAGGCAACTGCGGAGTCAAATGGGGCTTGCACGTCAACCTCGGCATGCTATAATCCGGCCAGCCGAGGTTGTCACGCAGCTCCCAAAGGGGCCAGGGCACTCTTATCTATGGTCACTAAACGTCAGCTTGGCATAGCGGTCATCTGTCTCAGTGTGCTGGGGATCGCGGGAGTCATGGTTGTGCACGTCCTGGGACTGGGGCAGTGGAGCGGATTCGGTCCCCTGCAGCGGATCGGTGTGGGGCTGGCATCCGGTGCCCTCGTGGTGGGCTGCGTCTTGGTTAGCTTGGGGGATCGTCCGGCCTGACTCCGATCACGATGGACTCTACTCTTCCGCGCGTGTGCAGAACCCTCGCTGTAGGGCTCGCCGTTCTGGCCGTCTTAGCCTACGTCTTCTACCTGGCGGTATACGTTAACTACGCCGTCGACCTCTTTCGCTGGCCCTTCGACTACGATCAAGGCGAAGGTTTCGAGCTGTACGATGCAGTCCTCTTTTCTCGCGGAGAATGGCCCTATCGGGACAACGCTGCTTTCCCTTTCTACTCGTCGAATTACCCTCCCCTCTTCCGCCTGTTGATCGTTCCATTGCTCCCCATCTTCGGCCCCCGGCTCGTGGCCGGGAGACTGGTCTCCTTCGTGGCTACCCTGGTTACTGCGGCGGCGATATTTGTCGTCGTCCGCCGAAAGACGAGAGATCCGAGTCAAGAGCGAGTGACGAACTGGCTGTTGCCCACGGTCTCTGGGCTCGCCTTTCTGGCTTCTAACTACGTCTACCAGATCGGGCCTCTGTCACGGATGCATATGACGCTGGTGATGTTCGAGACACTGGCCATCGCTTTCATCGCTGAGTTCGAGCATCCCAAACACGGAACACGTAATCTGGTCGTCGGACTGATCCTGCTGTTCTGTGCTGGCTATACCAAGCAGACGGCGGTGTTCACGGTGGGGGCTGCTCTCCTCTTTGTCTTTCTCCGGGACGTCAAGAAGGCCGTGGTGAGTGGGACAGGGTTGGCCGTGGCAGCCGGGGTTGTCTTCTGGCTCATCAATGTGGCTACAGGGGGGGCATGGTGGATCAATATCATCCAGGCCAACGTAAATGTGTTTGATTATCGACAGACCATTTTCCTCTTTGGACAGTGGTTCCGTCTACACATGCTGTTCGTGGTGCTGGCAGCCGGCTACCTGGTGTACGAGTTGTTCTGGGACCGGCTGTCGGCCTATTCTCTCTGGTTCGCGTTTGCCCTCGGCGCCGGGGCTCTCAGCGGGAAGTGGGGAGCGGGTTTTGGGTATTTCAACACGGCGGTGGCCGCTGCCTGCGTGATCTCTGGACTCGCCCTGGGGAAGGTCGGACAGGTTTGGGAGCGTCTTCCGCTGCCTGAAGGGGCTCTCCGGGTCTCGGCGCGACCGCTCTTCGTGGTGACGATATCGTTGCTGTACCTGGTCCAGGCGCCGCGTATGCTCCATCTGCCCACTTCCGGGCCGGTCTTTGGACCGGTGGCCCGGGCCCTAGGGGTGGATGGCGATCTGGTGTACGGCAAAGGCGACGAACTGGTCTCGACGCACTGCGCCCCGGTTGCATATCACGACGCTATGGGGTATACACAGCTGGGACATCCGCTGACGGCGGATGATCGGGCAGCCGGGGATGAGATCATGGCATACGTGGAGGGAGCGGACGGCCCCGTTTTGAGCGAGGAGGCGATGTTCAGCATTCTCGCCGGCAAGCCTGTGGTGACCAACCCAACCCAATTGCTCAATCTGTACAATAACGATCTCCTCGACACGTCCGAGATCATCGAGATGGTGGATCAGCAGGCATTTGATCTCGTCATCTTCCGGGCGCAGTTCTATCCGCCACCCGTCCTGGAGGCGGTGGGTCAGAACTACCGGCCGGTCGATCACATCTGTATGAACGGGTTCTACTACCACGTCCTGCGTCCCACGCGTCTGCTGGATGCCGGGCCCAGAAGCGGTGAACGGGCCGCAGGACGGTGAAGGCGCAAGACGGCAAGAAGCCTATCACGTTGCAGGTTGCACGTTGCAGGTTGCACGTTACAGGTTCGAGGAGTGTTAGCAGGTTGCAAGTTCAACGTTCAACCTGCGACTTGTGAATCGGTGTGCCCGCTGTGATACGGATACTGGCATTGATTGGCGCGATTATCGTCGGTGGAGATACCGCCACCCGGTTCTCTGGAAAGAGGAAGGAGAGAGAGTATGATCGGCATTCTAACGGATACGACAGCTAGCATCCCGAGCGCGTTGATCGAAAAGCTGGGGATTGAGGTCGTACCCTACTACATCCATCGCGGTCTGGTGACCCTGCGCGACATGGTTGACGTCAAACCTGCTGAGTTCGCAGAGTGGCTGGCCCACGCAAAACGCTTGCCCACGACCTCGAATCCTGCACCAGGTGATTACCTTGGTGGTCTCAAGAGTCTGGCCGGTCGAGTGCGAGGTATCGTCGCTCTCACTATGACTTCGCGAGGAAGCGGCGCATACCAGTCGTGTCGAGCTGCTCTGGACATGTTCAAGGAACACACACCGGATGTCCGGGTGGAGGTGGTGGACACGCTTCAGGTAGCCATGTCGCACGGCTGGGTGGTCATCGAGGCCGCTCGTGTCGCTGCTGAAGGACTCGATTTCGAGACCGTGTTGCATCGGGCGAAAGAGGTCTCCCGACAAGGGATGATGATTCAGACAGCGGATACGTTGCGTTATCTTCATATGGGGGGGCGAATCGGGAAGGCTCAGCATCTGGTTGGGTCACTTCTGAACATCAAGCCCATCATCGGCATGCAGGACGGGGAGATCGTAGCCCTCGCGACGACCCGGAGCCGACTCGGCGCCTATCGCCGAATGGTCGAGTTGATGGAGGACAGGGTAGGGGAGAGAGCGCGGATCAAGGTGGCCTTCACCCATGTGGCGGCTCGAGAGAAGCTGGAGAAACTGCAGGGTATGGTCGCGGAGCGATTCGATTGCTCGGAGACCATCGTGACAGAGCTATCTCCGGCTCTCGCTGTTCACTCAGGACCGGGAACCGTGGGGGTGAGCTTCTTCCCTTCTCCGTAAGCTTGGCGGTCCCGGAGAGAGAACAGGTGCTGCGGATTCGGGCTTGAGCGCGCCTCGCGGTTGATGCGCGTAATGCCGGTGGTCAGTCCGTGGTCTCGACTTCCCGTGCCCGTATCGTCGGTCCAGTTGCGCCCCGGACGGAACACGTCAGTGGCCTGCGCGTAAAGGCCTGGGTCGACCCAGGCCCTTATGATACCCTACTCTGTCGATGGGTAACACAAGCTGCAGGTTGAACGTTGAACCTGGAACCTGCTAACACTCCTCGAACCTGCAACGTGCAACGTGCAACGTGCTAACGCTCCTTAGGACTCGACACCAACTTCGTCCGAGAGGTTCTCCGTCGCGTTGCCTAACTCGGTCCACTCGGTGCTGGGCTGAAAGACCAACGTCTCATCACTCACGTCCACCAGGACGACGTCACCATTCCGGAAGTCGCCCCGCAGGAGCTGAATGCTCAGGGGGCTCTCGACGTGGCGCTGGAGGGCACGACGCAACGGTCGAGCGCCAAACTGCGGATCGAAGCCCTCGCGGGCCAGCCAGGCGCGGCTGGCATCAGTCAGGGTAACGCTCAGCCCCAATTCCTCCAATCGCTCGCTGACCTCCCTCATCTGCAGGTCGACGATGCGCTCCATGTCGTCGATGGTTAGATCGTTGAAGACGATGACTTCGTCGATCCGGTTGAGGAACTCGGGACGGAATGTCTGCTTTAACTCCCTGGTTATCTTCTGCTGCTGGGCGCCGGCCTCCGGACTCGCGTCGCCGACGCGGACGAATCCCAGAGATCCTCCCTGATTGGCGAACTCGGTGCCGATATTGGATGTCATGATGACCACGGTGTTCCGGAAGCTGACGACATGACCTTGTCCATCGGTCAGCGTTCCTTCGTCCAAGATCTGCAGCAGGGCATTCCACACGTCCGGGTGGGCTTTCTCGATCTCATCGAAAAGCACGACGCGGTAGGGCCGGCGGCGTACTGCCTCGGTCAGTTGTCCGCCGCGCTCGTGGCCGATGTATCCCGGCGGCGCCCCAAAGAGACGAGAGACGGTGTGGCGCTCGCGATACTCGCTCATATCGATGCGCACGAGCGCATCCTCGTCATCAAACAGGAACCAGGCCAGGACCTTGGCCAACTCCGTCTTGCCGACGCCCGATCCACCCAGAAAGATGAAACTGCCGATGGGGCGGCTAGGATCCTTGAGCCCTGAGCGCGCCCGCCGGATTGCGTCAGAGACGGAGGCGACTGCCTCATCCTGACCTATGATGCGCGTGTGGATGGCGTCCTCCATCCGCAGCAGCTTCTCGGCTTCGGTCTCCATCATCCGCGCGACGGGGATGCCGGTCCAGGTCGCCACCACCTCGGCGATGTCCCGCTCCTCGATGGTCTCGTCCAGCTGGTTCTCCTGCTGCCAGACCTCACGCTTCAGGTTGAACTCGGCCTGGACGTTGATGCGTCTGGTCTTCAACTCGGCTGCGCGCTGATAGTCTTCGAGGCCACTGGCTGCTTCGATCTCCGTCTGCAGCTGCTGCAGCTCTCCCTGCAACTCCTTCAACTCGGGAGGTAAGGTGTGCAACGCCACCCGCAATTTGGCCGCTGCCTCATCCATCAAGTCGATCGCCTTGTCGGGCAGGTGGCGATCGGTCACATATCGGTGCGAGAGGCGCGCCGCAGACTCGATGGCGTCCTCCGATATGTGCACCTTATGGTGCGCCTCATATCGATCCCGGAGGCCTCTGAGCATCTCGATGGTCTTCTCCAGGGTGGGTTCATCGACGAACACGGGGGCAAAGCGCCGCTCCAAGGCACCGTCGCGCTCGACGTACTCCCGATACTCGTCTAAGGTCGTGGCACCTATGCACTGGAGTTCACCGCGCGCCAGGGCGGGTTTCATCATGCTGGATGCATCCAGGGCCCCCGTTCCAGCCCCGGCGCCAACTACGCTATGTAGTTCGTCAATGAACAGAATAATATCGCCTTCGGAGCTCTGGATTTCCTCGATGGTGGCCTTCAGGCGCTCCTCGAACTCACCGCGGAAGTGAGTGCCGGCGACCATAGCGGCGAGATCGAGCTGGACGACCTCTCGCCCCATGAGAATCTCCGGCACGTCTCCCTCGGCGACTCGCTGGGCCAGCCCCTCAGCGATAGCGGTCTTGCCTACCCCTGGCTCCCCGATGAGGGCAGGGTTGTTCTTCGTGCGCCGGCACAGAATCTGGATCACCCGCAGGATCTCATCGTCCCGTGCGATCACCGGATCCAGCTTCCCCTCGTGAGCCAGCTGAGTCAGATTCCTGCTGTACCTTTCGAGTACGCGGTATCGCGTCTCAGCACGCCGGTCAGTGACGCGCTTCCCGCCGCGGAGTTCCTCAATGGCCTCGTAGACACGATCCTTGGAGATCCCTTTCTCTCGCAGGATTCGCGCCGGCAAGGCGTCCTTCTCACTGACGATGGCCAAGAAGATGTGCTCTGTGGAGATGTAGTCGTCCTTGAGGCGATTCGCCTCGGCGTTCGCTTGATCGAGCACGCGTTTCACCCGAGGGGTGATGAACACCTGTCCCATTCCACCACCGCCGTAGACGTTGGCCTTGGCGCTGTCCTGCAATTCCTCGTCGAGCTTACGCTTGACCTCTTCGACATCGGCGCCGAGGCGCTCCATCAGATCCCCAATCACGCCCTGAGGCTGCTCCAGCAGCGCCAGGAAGATGTGCTCCGTATCGACCTGCGTATGCCCGTAGCGGCCCATAATCTGAACGGCCCGTTGGGCTGCCGCCTGTGCCCGTTCTGTGAAACGATCCAACCTCATCATCGGCCAATACACTCCTCTAGACCTGTCTGTTGGCACGTTACCCGGCCCGGCAGGAAGCTCCAGTAGAAGCCTGCCTCCGCATTATAGCTGAAATCCGTCGTGGTACAACGGAGCGGCGCAGGGGAGTCCCAGAACCCCCCGGGCCTGCGCCGCACCAGGTTGAGACTACGATGAGGCAGGTTCTGTCTCCGACTTCTGAAACGTGATCTGTCCGTTGGAGGCCTCCAGCCGTACCTTGTCGCCCTCCTCGAACTCCGAGCGTAAGAGCGACAACGCCAGAGGATCCTGCACCTGGCGTTGGATGACGCGCTTCAGCGGCCTAGCGCCGAAAACGGGGTCATAACCCACCTCGGCCAGGTGTTGTCGCACTGAGTCAGTCAGCTCGAGCTCCATGTTCCGATCCACCAGCAGCTCGCGGAGCCGCCGCATCTGGATATCGACGATCTTGCGCAGATCCTCTCTCGTCAAGCTGCGGAACAAGATGATCTCGTCGATGCGGTTGAGGAACTCCGGTCGGAAGATGCGGTCTAACTCCTCCATGACCTTATCTCGAGCTTCCTCGATGCCCATATCCTTGATCCATCGGCTGCCGACATTGCTGGTCATGATGATTATGGTGTGGCGGAAGTCGACCGTTCGCCCCTGCCCGTCGGTGAGCCGGCCCTCGTCCAGCACTTGGAGCAGGGTGTTGAAGACCTCGGCATGGGCCTTCTCAATTTCGTCAAATAGCACGACGCTGTAAGGGCGCCGCCGGACTGCTTCGGTCAACTGCCCGGCCTCCTCGTAGCCTACATATCCGGGAGGTGCACCGATCAGACGCGACACGGTGTGTCGTTCCTGATACTCACTCATATCGATGCGGATCATCGCCTCCTCGGTATCGAAGAGGAACTGTGCCAGCGTGCGAGCTAGCTCAGTCTTCCCGACGCCCGTCGGTCCCAAGAAGATAAACGTGCCGATGGGACGGTTCGGATCCTGAAGGCCCGCGCGGGCGCGCCGCACGGCGTTGGAAACAGCCTCCACGGCCTCCTCCTGACCCACGACGCGTCGATGGAGAGCCTCCTCCATTCGAAGCAGGCGCTCTCGCTCGCCCTCCAATAGCTTGGACACAGGGATACCGGTCCACTCAGATACGACCTCGGCGATTTCCTCGGAACCGACTTCCTCCTTGAGCATACCACCGTCCTGCTGGAGTTCGTTCAGCCGGTCCTCATGCGCCTGGAGCTGTGCCTGCAGTTCTGAGAGTCGGCCATATTGCAGCTCCGAAGCCCGCTCGTAGTCCTGGGCACGCTGAGCCTCCTCGATCCGGTGGCGAACCCGATCGATCTCCGCTTTCGTCTCCCGGACTGCCTGGATGGCGTTCTTCTCTTGCTCCCAACGGGTATGCAGAGCCTTTCGCCTCTCCTCGAGGTCGGCAAGCTCCCGCTCCAAATCCTCCAGGCGTTCCCTGCTGGCCTCGTCGCTCTCCTTTCTGAGAGCCTCGCGCTCGATTTCCAGCTGCATGATGCGTCGATCGACCTCGTCCAACTCGGAAGGCTTGGAGTCAATCTCCATGCGCAGCCGCGAGGCTGCCTCGTCAATCAGGTCGATGGCCTTGTCTGGTAGTTGCCGGTCGGCAATGTAACGGCTGCTCATGGTCGCTGCAGCGATCGTTGCCGAGTCCTTAATGCGCACGCCGTGATGGAGCTCATAGCGCTCCTTGAGTCCACGCAGAATGCTGATGGTGTCCTCGACCGAAGGTTCCCGGATGTGGACTGGCTGGAAGCGACGCTCCAAGGCAGCGTCCTTTTCGATGTGCTTGCGATACTCGTCCAGCGTGGTCGCTCCTATGGCGTGGAGCTCGCCCCGCGCGAGCTTAGGCTTCAGCATGTTGCCCGCGTCCACAGCTCCTTCGGCTGCACCGGCACCCACGACGGTGTGGAGTTCATCGATGAACAGGATGACCTGACCGGCGGCCTCGGTTACCTCCTTGAGGACAGCTTTGAGCCGCTCCTCAAACTCGCCGCGGTACTTGGCACCGGCGACCAGGGCGCCCATGTCGAGCTCAACGATCCGTTTGTCCTTGAGTCCCTCCGGCACGTCGCCGCGCGCGATCCGCTGGGCCAGACCTTCGGCGATGGCGGTCTTGCCGACCCCGGCCTCTCCCACAAGAACGGGGTTGTTCTTGGTCCGGCGGTTGAGTATGCGCATCACGCGACGGATTTCCTCATCCCGCCCGATGACCGGATCGAGCTTGCCCTGTCGAGCGAGTTCAGTTATGTCGCGCCCGTACTTCTCGAGGGCTTGATAGGTCGCCTCTGGCTGTTGGCTCGTGACACGCTGACTCCCTCGGATCGATGTGAGCGCTCGCAGGACGGCGTCTTCTGTGATCCCGTACGCCGCGAGGAAACGAGTGGCATCGCCTCCGCGAGCGCCGGTCAACGCCAGTAACAGGTGTTCGGTGCTCGCGTAATCGTCACGCATCCGCCGGGCGGCCTCTTCGGCATCTTCCAAGACGCGTACCAGATCGCGCGACATGCCGATCTGGGTGGCTGCGCCCCGGATCTTGGGCTTCTTGTTCAGGTCGCGCTCCAAGGAGAGCACCATGTCCCGAGGGTTGGCCCCCAGCTTTTGGACAACCTGTGGCACGATGCCCTCGGACTGGGTTAGCAGCGCCGACAACAGATGGTCCGGTTCGATCTGACCATGGCTGTATTTCCCGGCCAGCGACTGCGCCTCCAGGATGGCTTCCTGTGCTTTTTGAGTGAACTTGCTCAGATTCATAGACTCCCCACCAAGCTACCAGCTAATCGGCCCAACCGGAAGCAGCCTTGTGCAGGCTTCCTGCTCAAAGGCGTGGCCTCCGCTATCATCGTAATGGTATGATACCGGTATGCTATTAGAGAACCATTGGCACGGCGTTGGATTTCCATATGAGGACCCTTGTCTGACGTGAGAGCAGGAAGGATGGTCGCTACAGGCGCCGCGCTGAAAGTGTTTGGGCGGTCTCTGGTGGCGGTCAGATGGGCTACAGCGGGGATTCGAGGGAGCAGGGCCCGATGGCGCACTTACCACATACCTGGGGTGTCTGATCCCCGGGTGGCAGCCCGGGCGCCTCAAGGATGCGGTTCCAACAGCGATGTCTGTCGATCTCGTTGTCCTCGGAGAAGGCGCTGACCGGACAGCGCTGCAGGCATTCTCCACAGCTGCGGTCCTGGAGGTATAGACAGCGGTTTACGTAGCGAGGGCGATCGACCGGGAGTTGACCGTCGACGACCAAGCTCCCCAGGCGACCGGCGCAACCTGCCTCGGTGATGATCATGTGATGGAGCCCGAAGCTCCCCAAGCCCGCGATTACGGCCACGCTCTTGTGCGACCAATGGCTGGTCAGAGTGGCGCGCTCGAAGTTACCTATCGGGGGCTCCGAGGCTCCTCGGATGCCGTGCGTCGCAAGCAACTCGATCAGGTGGTCCGTGATCTGCGTGATCAGAGTGTTCGTCTCTGTGTAGGCAAGGGCCCATTCCCGGGCCACTACATGCGGGTCTGCCGCGTTAGCTTCGACCACGCGGCGATCGAAGGGGACGAAGAAAGAGACTACGGAGCGCGCCCCGGACAGCAGCTCCTCGGGAGTCAGATGACCAGGATCGACATAACGGCGTAGCGCCGGGAAGCGCGGATCAGCGGCGTCGGCAAACGAGACCAGAGGGACGCGATAGTGTGTGGTCGTACGGGCCTGAGCCACGCGGTCTCTCACCGCGTCCACGATCAACCGGTCCAGGCCGGAACCCGTCTCAAGCATTGTTCTTCCGGGGCCTATTGCAGGCCCGAAGCTGTATGCCCCTCGCGCAGGGGGCGGTAGACGCGAGGGGCATCATAGACTGACGGCCTGAGGAGCTAGTACCGCAACAGGGCGCCGACGCCGAACTCCTTGACTTTCGCGTTACCGTCGACCACCTCGACTTCGCCGCCTTCTTCAATCACCCTTGTCACCAATGCCTCAGCTGCGTCGGGAATCTCCACAAAATCACCGCCGCAGAAAGGACACTTCTGGAGATCCTGGTCCGTGATGTAGCCGCAATGCTGGCACCGGTAACCGGGGCGATGATAATGGCGGTCGATCACCAAGGTCTGCACTCGGCCCTCGTGAGCGGCACCGAGGGTGTCCGCGAGGCGAATGACGCCGTTTGCCCCTTTGGCTGCCGCGGTGAATACTGCGTCCACGATTTCTCTCTTGCGCTGCTTTTCGACCTGCTCCAGAACCTCCAACGAGCGCTCGCGGATCTCTATCTCAGGAGCGTTCATGTCGGCGCCGAATGTGCCGATCACGCGGTGCTGCAGGTGCTTGGGCAGAGCTTCCTGGAACCGGGCTACCATCCCATCCCCACCGGCGACGATGAGACGCTCAGGTTCGTGTTTCTCCCAGAAGGCGGTCAGCGAACCGGCGGCGTCGCGGATATTTCGTCTAACGACCTCTTCCTCGTGCTGACTGGAAATCGGAGCGCCGCCGCGGCGTCCGTGCCCACCGGAGGACCCCCGCCCGCGTTTCAATTTGCGCACGTCCTCCCCCACGAACTCATCGACAGCCCGCAACTCACCGAGATCGTAGAGGAACAGCCGGGCCTGACGCCGATCCACGACTGCCACAGCGTAGCTGCCATACGCATCGGCAAGCTCTGCCAGCGGCTTTATGTAGGGGCGACTGGCGACTGTGACCCCGGAGCGAACCGGAACGGCCAATGAGTGGGTCTTCCAGAAATCCTCCTCCTGACACGAGAAGACGGCCGCCCCCCGGCCTGACCAATCGTACTGATGATCGAAGAAGGCCTCGACTGCTTCGATGTCCTCTTCAGCGGCTACGCCCTCTGCTTCCTTGAGAATCTGCCTCAGTTCCAGCCTGTACTCATCCCGGGTGCGGTCCGTGGGATCTACATTGAGATAGACGCTCAACACCGGCTTATCGAATCTGAGTGCTGCCAACTCGCGCAAGTCCTCTTGGTTGAACATACTATTCACCCCTTTAACTCAACGTTAGTTTCCGCTTCCCCAGAACTTGGTGATTCCACCCCGGCGTCGGTCAAGGCCTCTGTCCGAGCGTCACAGGGAGGTCCATCTCCTCGCCGTCCCGAATAACGGTCAACACCACTTCCTGGCCCACCTCGGTGTTGGAAACCAGATAGGCGACCAGGTCCTCGAAGGCCCGAAGACTCTCCCCGTCGATGGCGGTGATTATATCACCCCCGCCCAATACCGGTCGTCCCTTGACCACCACCTCACGATCTCCCCCCTTGAGACCAGCTGCAGCGGCGGCGCTACCCGGCTGAACCTCCGAGACGAGCACTCCGCGGTCCACGGGCAAGTTCAGTGGGCCGGCGAGTTCTGCTACCGTGAAATACGTGTCTGAAGTGATTCCCAGATAGGGATACTCGTAGGCTCCGTTCTGGATCAGTTCTGGCACGATGCGCTTGACGGTATTCACGGGGACGGCGAATCCGACACCAGTGTTTGCGCCCGTATCCGATCGAATGGCCGTGTTCACGCCCACGACTTCCCCTCGTGAATCAAGCAGGGGCCCCCCTGAGTTTCCGGGGTTGATCGAGGCGTCGGTCTGGATGATCTGCGGGTTGGAGAAACTGCCACCTGCCATTGCCTGCGACGTTAGTGCGCGTCCCACAGCGCTGACCACGCCGACGGTCATCGTTCCCTGGAGGCCGAATGGGTTGCCGATGGCGATGACCCGCTGGCCCACCTGGAGTGCGTCAGAATCACCAAACTCCAGCGGTTGCAGGTGGTCGGGCGCGACATTCACCCTGATCACGGCTAAGTCGGAGTAGGCATCACGACCGATGACCTCGACATCGTCTGTGACGGCCCCGTCGGAAAAGGTCACCTGAAGCTTATCGGCGGCTCGGATCACATGGTCGTTTGTCACTATGTGTCCCCCGTTGTCGATGAGGAAGCCCGATCCGCCTCCCAGTCGCTCCAGGCTGTCCCGATAGTCACCGAGAACCTCGATGTAGACTACAGCCGGATTGACCCGCTCATACAGGTTGATGAGTAGAGCGTCCAGTGCGTCCACGGCCGCGAGATCGGCGTCTGAGAGAGGGGTGGGGGGGACAGCGGCCGTGCCCGCCGGTGGAACCAAGGGCGGCGGTTCGGGTGTCGGTTCCAACACTAGTTGCGGCAGACCGCACGCCAATGTCGGCAGTACCAGAAGTGCCAGAATAAGTAGCAGACGCTTCCTGGATCTCATCGGTGGCTTTCTGACCTGGTGCCTGGCCTGGACGCGTGGTCGGGATTGGCGTCGGGGTGACACCAGCGGGCCAGCCGTCGATACGCCCTCCTGATAGCCCACCGGCTCGCCTGGCGATCGACAGGGAGGACAGCATAGCAGTCCTTATACGTCGTCGCGTTGTCCCTCATTCTTGCCCCGTCATTCTATCCGGTAAGGCGGCCAGTGTCAAACCATCAACGCCCGGGTCTCGGTCTCCAGCGAGCGAGGGGATACGGACAGCTATCAGAAGCAAAAAAGCGGAGACAGGGAGGTTCCCATCTCCGCTTTCCACATTCCTCGGCGAAGGCTACATATAGTCCCTGATCTCGTCCTCTGCGGCTTCCCCAGCTCCTCTGGCCTTGGCCTCGCTGATGACCTCGATTTCCTCGCCCTCCTCGGTCACGATGAGTTCTTCCTCGACTTCAGCTTCTGGGGCCTCCAACTCGACCTCCTCCAGCGGCACGAGGCGGGCGATCACCTCGTCCGGATCGGTCAGAATACTGATGCCGGATGGAACCGCCAGATCGCCGACCAGGATCGCCTGCCCAATCTCGGTCAACTCTGATAGGTCAACCTCGAGCGCGTCGACCAGGTCGCCAGGTAGACACTCGACCTCTATCTCAGACACACCGTACAGCAGAATGCCTTCCTTCTGTTCTGCAACGGGCGACTCACCCATGGTCAACAGCGGAATCTCGGTTGTGATCGTCTCAGTCATCATCACGCGGTAGAAGTCCACGTGCAGCAATTCCCGGGTGATCACGTCGCGCTGCACCTCGCGGAGCAGCGCAAACTCGGGCTCGTTCGCTCCGTCGACTTTGATGTTGATCAACTGGCTTCCCCCGACCTGTGATAAGACCTGCCTTAGGTCATATCTGTCAATCTGGAGGGGGATCGCCTCAAAACCGTGCCCGTACATCACGCCGGGCACCCACCCCTCGCGACGCAGGTGCTTCACCTTGCTGCCGAGTAGCGACCGCTTCTTCGCCTCCAATTCGACTCGGCCCTTCTGGTCCATGCCTCATTCCTCCCCGATACCCTCATATTCGATTAACGGGCAGGACACTCATCCCACCCGCGTCCGATATTGTAGTGCAAAGCGGCCCTTTCGTCAAGCCGTGGTTTCCGCGGCCCGAGGGTCCACCGTTCTCACCCTGAAAGCCACTGGCACCGGCACGTCGGATCCTTGAACCGTGGAAGCACAGCCACAGCGACGATTCCTCCCTGGTCAGGCATCCGACAAGGGGTGGTCCGCTTTGCCCGTCTCAGTATGATCAGATAGCGACACGGACTGATGGGCAGGCTGCGCTATCGTGTACCACTATAGGCAGTGATCTCCCGGTCAAAGCCGTTGACCACACACTCAATGGAGCGACCTCAGCGGGACTGCTTCCGGCGTTGCGATGGCGCCGGTACCGATCGACGGCTTGCCCTGAACCCGAGTCGCTGGTACACTGGTTGGGAAGGTGGCCCTCTGCGTTCGACCCTCAGGCTGGGAAGGACGGGCTGCTGGAGGCATCGCCGGGCGTGGGCATCCGAGAGCGGCGGGAACCGTGTTCACTGCATATGCGTCGCTCCGAGAGGCCCCATCGGCCTTCCAGTGGCAAGAAGACCATTGATGCCGAGGGCGGTCAGCTTCTACGTTTCGTCCGTCACCCCGCTGATGGCTCCTGGTCGTACAACGCCAGATTGGCCATCGGAGCTACCGGGATGCGGAGGAGCGCCCCCGTGTGAGCTGTTGTTGGCCAGCGTAGGCGAGATTCTTCCTCCGCTCCTCAGAATGACAAATGGGGTTGCAGAATTGGGTTGAATCAGGAAAGGAGAAGGCCAATGGAGGATCGGCTCGTCGTACTGGTCACGGTGCCGTCTCAGGCTGTTGGGAAAGACCTGGCTCGGATGCTGCTGCGAGGGAAGCTGGTGGCTTGTGTGAACATCATCCCTTCGATCGTCTCGCTCTACACTTGGGAAGGCGAGCTCTGCATCGACGATGAGGCCCTGTTGGTGATCAAGACTACCGGGGCAGCCCTACAGGAGCTGGTCTCTGCCGTCAGCGAGGATCACCCTTATGACGTGCCCGAGATCATCGCGGTGCCCATCACGGCAGGATCGACGGAGTACCTGAATTGGATAGGGGAGATGGTCAAAAGCTGACGCTGACAGCCCCTTGAAGCCTGTGCCGGACTCCAAGGGGCTCGGAAACGGGCGTCTAATGGCTTGGATGCGCCGGGTCGGCCACGAAGGGGATTCGCTTGCTCAATGGTGCGATTGTCTACAGGGCGGATGAAGTCCGTCCTTCTCCCCATTCTTGGTGAGCTACCGGGTAGCGGCTCGCTCGTCCAGGATCTCCCGGATCGTCTCCTCAGCCTCCTGGGGGAGCGGCGGCACCTCGTGCTCTCCGAGGATCTCTCTCGCCCGTCTGTTGGCCCGGGCAAACATGTCCTCGCTGCCCCTCTCTACCCACTCGTCGTAGCGGGACCGGTCGGTGATGTCCGCTTTCCACTGGGCCCATCTCCAGCTATTTAGCGTGTGGGCGTCAGCTAGATACCCTCCCCCGGGGCGCACTCGAGCCGTAGCGTCCAAGGCCAGCGTCCGCGGGCTGACCTCGACGCCCTCGACGAGGATACGGGTTCGGTCGATGACCTCATCAGCGATGACCAGCGCCTCCATGGACGAGGTGGAACCATATTCGATGTAGCCGACGTCGTGCACCAGGGTAGCACGGGCCAGGAAGTTGGCCAGGATAGACAGGGAGATCTCGATCCCTGCCTGGGCGTCGACGACCTTGCTGTCGGTGGCTCCACCGGCCGACCAGGCTGGCAGGTCGTAGTAGCGGGCCAGGTCCATCTGTGCCATCATCCCCAGCGGCCACTCAGGGCTGCCGTAGCTGATGATGGTGGTCTTCATGTCCATAGCGGCGGTGTTCATGCCGTAGATGTACGGTGCACCCGGATTGAGCAGTTGGGCGATGATCAGTCCCAGCAGGCACTCCGCGTTGCCCAGAGCCAGCGCTCCAGCCAAGGTGATCGGTCCTCCACCTCCCAAATTCGGGGAGGGAATGTAGCCGGATGGCACTCCCTTCTCGGCACAGAAGATCAGCTTCTGCAGCGACTCTTCGATCATCATCAGAGGCGAGATAGGCTCGGCGTAGAGCAGGAAGAAGGGTCTCTCCCGTAGAGCCTGCTCACCTCCAGCCACGGCTGAGGCAATGCGGTAGATATCCTCCACGTCCTGGCGATCCTTGGCCGTGTAGACATTCGGTTTCAGCGACCCGCGGATCATCCCCGCGAATTCGTGAATGTAGAGATCGTCGGCTGGCACATCGGACGGGTTGCCCATCGACATAATGAAGTCGATGTTGTCCAGGCCGTCGCATAGGCGGGCGATATTCTCGACGTCCTGCGCCGTTGTGCGTCGACGCTTGCCTGTCTGAACGTCGAGGGTGAAGGTCGTATCGGACCCGGGGCCGAAGAAGACCTTTCCCAGCTCCAAAGGCATCGTCAGGTCCCCGAGCCGATTGTGCATCGGTATGCGTGAGGGCGCTCTGGCAAGAGCGTCGGTGACCAGGTTCTCTGGCAGCTTAACACGGCCGTTCGATTCCCAGGCGCCCGAGTCCAGCAGGATCTCGCGACCCTGGGGATCCTGCATCTCCACACCGGTCTGCGAAAGGATCTCCAGCGTGGCGTAGTGGATCTCCCGGACCTGTAGATCGGATAGGCCGCGGCTAAACGGCTGCAATGTAGGAATGGGTAGTTGCTCCGTCACGAGAAATCACCTCCAGGTGTAAGACGCATAGCGTGCAGCTTCCAGCTTAAGACGAATCCTGTGTCGCATTTCCTTGGCTGGTGTGAGTACGGTGAGCTTAAGCTGACGGCGGGTGGTGTGTTTAGACCACCAATGACTCGACAAAACGTTCTCTGATGCAGGCATCAACCCGGGGATCCAACGGCTCTGCTTCGTGCGTGGACAGGATCGTACGCGCTGCCTGCCTGGCGCGCAGCCAGGCATCGCTGGCCCCGTCTGCTTGCCACTCATCGCGTCCCTGGCGGTCAAACACGCGCGAGGGGTAGTAGTGTTCTGTCCGCATGTGGCGCAGCGTGTGCTCGTCGGCGAGGAAGTGCCCACCGGGGCCGACCCGGTCGATGGCCTCTACGGCCAGGGTATCATCGTTGACTTCGACGCCGCGAACGGCCCGCATCGCCATCCCCAACATCTCGTTGTCGATCACAAACTGCTCGTAGGCGATGGTGGACATGTCCTCAAGCATACCGGCTGCGTGGTGGATGAAGTTTGCGCCAGCCAAAGCGACCTGGATGACTGACTGAGTCTTCTCCACACCCGCCTGGATGTCCGGTAGTTTGGAGTCGGTCATGCCTGCGCTGTTGTAGATGGGCACCTGATAGCGGTGGGCCAGCTGAGTGATGGCGGCGTTGCCAATCCCCAGCTCCACCGAACCGCCCAGGTACTTGCCGCTCCGCATATCGGCGGTGGCAGGGATCGGTCCCATGATCACCGGCGTCCCGGGGCCGGCCAGCTGGGTCAGGGTCAGGCCTGACAGCTGTTCGGCGTTCAGCTGGACGAGGGTACCAGCCAGCGTCACCGGTGAGGTAGAGCCAGCCATCGGCGCTGCGGAGAGAACGACGGGAATCCGCTGGCGACACGCTTCGAGGAGCAGCGCTGTTACATCGGTAGCGAACTTGAGGGGGCTAACCATCCAGCTGGTGATGAAGGAGACGAGAGGCCGGGCACGCAGTTTCTCCGGATCGCCGGCGATCTCTTCACACATGGCGACCACGTCGCGGATGCCGCGCTCCGTATAGACGCCGGCTTGCACGTGTTTGGTCGTGTTCGCCAGGGAGGCGTAGTACTTGCTGATCTCCACCCGATCTTCGGCAAGATCCGTGGGGTAGATGGGAATGAGGTAGAAGTGAATGTTGTCGAGGGCGTCGACGATGCGGGCCATATCGGCCACATCCTTCAGCAGAGCCTTCCGGATCTCGCCGGTGTCCAGATCGAGCACCTGAAGCGCCGCACCACCTGTTCCGATGTGCACCCGAGCATCCTCCAGAATCAGGTCCTGGTCCGGATTGCGACCGGCGAGCACGACGGTTGATGGGGCTTGGTCAATGGCCTCCTCAACCAGCGAGCGAGGGAGGCGCACCCGGTTTCCCTCCACAGTTGCCCCGGCCCCTCTGAAGAGATCGAGGGCCTCAGTATGCTCCACCTCGATGCCCGTCCGTTCCAACACTGCGAGGGACGCCTCGTGAATCCGGTCGACGTCGTCCTCGGTCAACGGTCGGTACTGACCCCCGACCGATCCCTTTCTTGGAGCTTCTAGCTTCTTAGGCATAGCCACCGTCCTGATATCTATCGACAAGGATAACGGCCGGGGAGCTGTCTCCTCAAGGGTTCCGAGAAGCTCCCGGGCCGATTCGCTCGCCTATCTGGCGGTAAGTGGAGCCAAACCGGCAGCTCGGCTGACATCGTTCCCAGCTGCCCGGCACCATCGGCGGTTCGTTGACACCTACTGATGTTGCGCGCGGTAGTATTTGATGTAGTTCATCGCATACTGGTCACGTCCCAGCAGCAAGTCTGCTGCCAAGATCGACTGCTTGACCTCGGCAGCATCGACTATGGGGGCGTTTACCCCGGCCCTGATAACCATACCCAGGGCTACGCGGTTGATCACCGGTCGATCAGGCAGGCCGAAGGAGACATTGCTGTGTCCCAGAGCCTGGTTCACGCCCAGCTCCTCTCTCACCAACTCGATGGTGTTCAAGGTGATCACGGCAGCGTCCGGCTCGGCGCTCACGGTCAGGGCCAGACAGTCGATCAGGACGTCCTCCCGTGGAATGCCCACGGACTCGGCGCGCTCGACGATCTTCTTGGCAATCGCCAGTCTCTGGTGAGGATCCTTGGGGATTCCCTCGTCGTCCATAGTGAGGCCGATCACCGCGGCGCCGTACTCCGCCACTAGCGGCAGGACACGTTCAAGGTTCTTCTCCTCGCCGTTGACGGAGTTGACCAAAGGCTTACCCTGGTAGACCTGCAAGGCTGCTTCAAGGGCATCGTTGTCCGCCGTGTCAATACACAGCGGAACTCCCACGACACTCTGGACGAGCTCGATGGCCGCGGGCAGCAAGTCTGCCTCATCCACGCTGGCAGCCCCGACGTTCACGTCCAACACGTGAGCGCCGTCCTCGAGCTGATTGGTGGCTTCCTCCTTCAACACTTCGAGATTTCCCGTGGTCAGCTGGCTGGTGAGCCAGCTGCGTCCCGTGGGGTTGATCCTCTCCCCGATGATGACCGTCGGGAGATCGGGGCTGATCCGGACGGTCTGCTCTGTGCCTTTGAGAATGGTCTCCATTGATACGTCTCCTTTCGCTATGTGACTTCCGTGACGAATCCGCGACACTAGCCGCTGAGTCAGCAGCCATCAACACTAAGAACGGCGGGGAATCAGCTCGATCTCCTCATGGGAGAGCTCCACGCGACGATCCTCAACCTGGACGATGACGGCTTGCTTCAGGGGCTTCAGATCGATGACCCTCCCTTCGCCAAAGGGGGTGTTCACGCGTGTCTTCCGCGCAGGCAGCCTTTTAAGCGCTTCCGCGTAATGGTCATACTCGTAGGAGAGACAACAGCGGAGTCGATCACACATACCGGTGATCGCCGAGGGGTGCAGGGAGACCCCCTGCTTCTTGGCCATCTTGATGGAGATGGATGAGAACTCGGGAAGGAACTGAGAACAGCACCGCGGCCCTCCGCAGGCGCCGCACCCACCCAGCAGCTTCGCTTGGTCTCGCGGCCCGATCTTCAGCAGCTCAACGTGGGCGTCAAGTTGAGCTTTCAGTCGCTTCTCCAGACTGCTCATGTTCAGCTGATGCTCCTCGCTACCGTACAGGAGCGTCAGCCGCTTGCCGTCGAGTGTGAACTCGGCCAGCACCACCTTTATCGGCAAGCCCAGGGCCTCGACCTCCTCCCGGGCAAGCTCCAGCGCCTTCTCTTCTTCTTGTTGCCACCGCTGCCTCAAGGCCAGTTCGCGACTCGTGGCTCGTTGCTTGATGGGCTTGAGACCTCTCACGTCCTCGCCTTCGTGCGGTGGACGCAGGGTAACGATCTCGCCCAACTGGGTTCCGCGCACGGTCTCTACCACCGCAAAATCCCCTGGCCGGAGGTCGCCGATCCCGCTAGCGTCGAAATGATAGATCTTGCCCGAAGGCTGAAATCTGACGCCCGCGATCAGGCGGTCGGCCCATTCGGACAGCGTCGATTTGTTCTGCGACACGGAAAACCTACCTCGCTATCTTTTCCTTACCACGCCAATCATCGCGGATCATCGGGCAGACCCGCGGGAACGTTAGCTTATGCGCTTACGAAATCCTCCAGATCCTTGACGGTCGCCCGAAAGGCCGATACCGAGCGGTGGGCACTTCGTCAGATCTCGATCCCCATCCCGGGAAAGGGCGCATGGTTTCTCTCGCAGCTGCGCTGCTGTACAGCCTCGGTGTCAGGCGATGACGTGATCAGGTTCCGACGCATAGCGGCCGTGACGAAGAGAACTTGATCGGGGACGGGAAGGGCAGCTATGGGCAGGCACGTCATCACCTTTACTAGTGATCACCAGAATACCTTTGACCGAGCGTACTGAAACGTATTCTACAGTGCTTTCAGCCAATGGGCAAACCGACGGGTCAAGAAGCCGGGGCAATGACCACGGACGCGGGCCACAGGGCCGGAGTGGAGTCACCGCCCGCCGTCGTCCGGCTCCGAACAGACCCTATCCAAATCAGCCCGATGACCAGAACGACCTTATCGTGATAAGCAGTGCTTCGACCTGTGCTACCTGCCGTCGAAACCGGGGATGCCTTCCCTTCCGTCCTTAAGACGCCTACAGCCTGCCGGTCGGCCTCACCATGTGCACAATCGTCACCTGTCAGATGCCGGTAGTCGGCTTATTCGGGCACTGGCGGGGGCCTCTCCGCCCGTCAGGCTCGAGAGCCGCACGTGAGGAAGGAGCACCAGGGCGAACGCCGCCATAGCGATCTCCAGACCAAATACCGTACTGAAGGCGGCCACATGGCTTCCGCTTGCCGCGAGCACCGTATCGACGAGAATCCCGCCCATCAGGGTACCCACCACCTGGGCCATCTGGTGAGCGATGGTCCAGGTTCCCATGAGCAGGCCCGCTCTCTCCGGGGTGGTGAAATCCACCATCATGGTCAGAGTGCCCGATGCGACCATACCGCTGGCGAACCCGAGCAGGAACACCAGACCGATGAAGAACGCTCGCTGGCCCGCGACCCCGACCAGGATGATCCCGGCGAACGCGGCGGCCACTCCGGCCAGGCCCACGGCGGTCACAGGTTTCCGGCCAAAGCGGTTGACCAGCCAGATGCCAGCCAGCATCAGCGCCAGGAGCATTCCCGTCCCCCAATACATGTTCAGGCGAACGGTCTGTCCCACCGACATGCCGAACACTGTGGCTCCATATGGCTCAAGGAAGACGTCCTGGCTTAGGGTGGAGAGCAAGGCTGCGCCGATGAAGAAGAAGAAGAGGCGAACTTGGGGGTTCGCCAGGGTCGCTTTGAGGGCCGGACCAAAGGGAAGCTCCCTGGCGCGCTGGCTGACGGCCTGGACTGCCTCCCCCGTCGGCTCCACGGCCACGCATCCGAGCAGTGACAGCACCACGGCCAGCCCGCCGGTGCCCGCGACGACGACGAGGAGCCTTTCGGGGCTGTACGGCTCTATCAATCGTCCGAGGATCACGCTCCCCCCAATGATCCCGAAGATGAAAGCGGCCTTTAGAACGGCGGTCGCCTCCGGACGCTGCTGCTCGTCAAACACATCTGCGATGAGGGCCTGAAACACCGTTCCCATGGCGTTCTTCCCCATCCCGTGGATCAGGAAGGCAATCAACGCCACCAGGAGCCCCACCAGAGTCGACTCCACGATCCACAGGGCCCCCAGCGTCCCAGCTAGCACTCCAACAGCGGTCAGGACTGTGCCAGCCAGGATGTACGGGAGGCGGCGGTGTCCCAGAATGGGGCGGCTGTCCGACACGTAGCCCAGCCACAGTCGCAAGGGCGATACGATAGACGGCATGGCCAGCAACAACCCGATGAGTGTGGCAGGCAGTCCGATTTCGGCGAACATCACTCGGTTCAGCAAGCCTAACACCAGCACGCTGACGAGGCCGAAGCCAAATTGGAACAACGCCATCCGCAGAGTCAGTAGCCTGACTCGCACAGGTCACCTCCCGTCGTCACCCTCACTATCGGTCGTGGTCTTGGCCGGGACCCCGAGCCGGACCAGCGGGGCGATGGCCCCGAGACATCCGCTCTCCAGCCCTCAAGTCCCTCCGCCTGTGTCTCATATACTGCCTCATTTTGAGAATTCTGACCAGCGTGAACCCTCTGGAGTACCTTTCATTTACGATGATCATTATTTGCCATATTGCGGGGCTTGTGCTAGAATCCGGTCATAGCTGGTGGACAGCCGCGATGCCGGTATTCTACATTTCGAAAGGGTACGGAGCTATGCAAGCTACCCGCGAACGGATTCTCAAGATCCTAAAAGAGCGTGGTCAAGCGACGGTGAAGGAGCTGAGCGATGTGCTGGATCTGACGACGGTCACGATCCGCCATCATCTCGATACGCTGCGGAGGGAGAATCTGGTGGCGC
>SKLM01000102.1 GCA_007123205.1 Thermoflexales bacterium | reverse complement strand
CGCTTTCTGGCGCTGTACGACATATTGGTCTGGGTGACTTCTTCCGGCAGCAGAAGGAAGACCTTGAGAAGAGTCTCGACACCCGCGTCCAGCAGGACGAAGCCGACTATCTGGTCGAACTCTGAGGGTCTGCGCAAGTGATCGAGGGCGTAGCGTACTAGCTGGCCCGGAAACAACTGCCAGGGATGATGATGGTCCACGGTTGGCCTCCGGAGATGGTCCGCAGTCCGAAGATGCACGACGCACCCAATTGTACATCAAGTACACTATCCGTCAAATCAAGTTAAGCCCCGCCCCAGTAGCCAGCGGGGCTTGCGCGGGTTTCCCTTGCCCTGTTGCCGGCAATATGGTGTCTAGACCTAGACCCAGCCCCGCAGCTTGCAGGCCTCGGCTACCCGGGCCACGGCCACGATATAGGCGCCCATGCGGTTCTTCACCCCGTGTCTCTGCGTCGTCTCGTGCACGGCGTCGAATGCCGCGGTCATCTTGGTGTCCATCCGCCTGTGGACCTCATCCAACTCCCAGTAGTAGTTGTAGGCGTTCTGGGCCTGCTCGAAATAGGACACCGTCACGCCTCCCGCGTTGCAGACGAAGTCTGGAATCACGTAGACACCGTTCTCGTGCAGCAGGTCGTCCGCTTCCGGCGTAGTGGGACCGTTGGCACCCTCGGCCAGGATCTTGACCTGGGGCGAGATCCGCGGCGCCGTCTCGCGGGTGATGACATTCTCAATGGCGGCTGGGATCAGGACGTCCACATCCATCGCCAGCCAGGCATCCCCATCCAGTACCTTGTACCCCGCCTCCATCGCCGCATCCTTGTCGATGGTCCCGTAGGCGTCGGTTACCGACGCCAGGAAACCGGGATCGATCCCGTCGTCCTTCTCGTATGTGTATGCCTTACGATCGTTCGAGTCCCAGCAGGAGACGCACAGCACGGTGCCGCCCAGCATATCGATGTAGTTGTCGGCAGCGGATTGTGCCACGTTTCCGAAGCCCTGAATGGAAGCCGTGGTGCCCTCTGAGTCGACCTCCAGACGCTTCAGCGCTTCCCGGATGGTGACGACCACCCCCAGCCCCGTCGCTGTCCCACGGCCTGCCGACCCACCCAGTGGCAGCGGTTTCCCGGTGATGACGCCGGGCGCGTGACGACCGACCATCGTCTCATATTCATCCAACATCCATGACATAACCCGCGGGCTGGTGGCCACATCGGGCGCGGGAACGTCCACATCCTCACCGATGAAGCCGGCGATCTCGCGCATATAAGCCCGGCTGAGACGCTCGAGTTCCGTCTCTGATAGCTCCGTGGGGTTACAGACCACGCCCCCTTTGCCCCCGCCCAGCGGGAGCCCCACGACGGCCGTCTTCCAGGTCATCCAGGCCGCCAGAGCCCGTACGGTGTTAATCGTCTCCTCGGGGTGGAAGCGAATCCCCCCTTTCGTCGGGCCCAGCGCGTTGTTGTACTGTACCCGGTACCCCTTGAAGACCTCGACGCCGCCGTCGTCCATGCGCACGGGAAGCGAGACGTGCAGCTCCCGCCGCGGCCAACGCAGAAGCTCGTGCGTCGCCCGGTCCAGTCCCATGATCTCAGCCGCCTCATCAAGCTGGTGCTGCGCGATGGCAAACGGATTCTGTTCAGACATTCTGTGTTCCTCCAGGTGAATTGTATGAGCCGTAATACAGCCGCGCCTACCCGCCGGCTGAATGCCGTGAGGATCCGAGCGGGGCTTTATGGCCCGCCCTGAACTGCCGAGGACCGTCCCCCGACGAGTGTGGGGCCAGCCTTTCGTTCTTGGTTCTTCGGAAGAGCACTATGCTCCTCCAGGCCCCCGTTACTGGTCCTGCCGATTCCCCAGCTCGTTCTCTAGCAGTTCTCGGGCCATCTGAGGGTTAGCTTTCCCGCGGGTAGCCCGCATGATCTGCCCGATGAACCAGCCGAGCACTTGTTCCTTCCCCGCCAGGTATTCCTGAACCTGCTCGGGGTTCTCGTCCAGTGTTCTCCTGACGACTGAGCTGAGCTCTCCCACATCCGAGACCTGAGTCAAGTCGCGTGCTTCGATGATCTCTGGCGCGCGGCGCCCCGTGCTCACCATCTGGGCCAGGACATCTCTACCTGTGGTTCGGTTGATCTTACCCGCGCTCACCAGCTCGATCAGCTCCGCCAGCGCATCGGCCCGGAGATCAACCTCCGCGAAGCTCCGGCCGGTCCCCTTTGTCAGTCGGAACAGCTCGCCCGTGATCCAGTTGGCGGCTTGCTTGGCATCGACGCCCGTCTCGACGACGCGCTCGAAGGTGTCCGCCACCGCTTGTTCTTCCACGAGCACGCCTGCGTCGTACTCGCTCAATCCGTATGTCACGACGAAGCGGACGCGCTTTGCTTCCGGCAACTCCGGAAGCTGGCTCCGCAGGGACTCTACCTTCTCGCGGCTGATCTCCAGAGGAGGAATGTCCGGATCCGGGAAATACCGGTAGTCGTGGGCAAACTCCTTGCTTCGCTGGGGCACGGTCACGCCAGCGTCCTCGTCCCAGCCCATCGTTTCCTGCTCGATCGTGCCACCGCTGTCCAGAACTGCGCTCTGATGCTCGATCTCGTAAGCGACCGAGTCGTGGAGCGCTCGAAAGGAGTTCAGGTTCTTGATCTCGCGGCGGATCCCTGCCAGCTTCGAGCCTTCCGGTCGTACACTCACATTCGCCTCGAACCGCATCACGCCTGCTTCCATCTCGCCCGAGTTGACTCCCACATAGACCAGAATCTCGTGCAGTGCCTCGCCGTAGGCTCGCGCCTCCCCTGCTGAAGACAGGGCCGGCTCCGACACGATCTCCAGCAAGGGCACCCCGGCCCGATTGAGATCGACTCTGCTCACTCGACCCTCGTGGTAGAGCTTACCCGCGTCTTCCTCCAAGTGGGCCCGCCTTATCCCCACCCGTTTTCGGGTGCCTTGGGCCTCGATCTCCAGATACCCATCCACCGCCAGCGGGAGGGCGTACTGAGAGATCTGATACCCCTTGGGTAGATCTGGGTAGAAATAGGACTTCCGGGCAAAGCGGCTGGTCGGGGGGATCTCGCAGCGGAGGGCCAGGCCGGTCTT
>SKLM01000311.1 GCA_007123205.1 Thermoflexales bacterium | reverse complement strand
GTGTGGAAGTCGCGCTCGCGGTCACACTCGGAGTCGCCGTCGCCGTGGGTGATACGGTCGCGGTGCCCGTCGGTGTCGGTGTAGAAGTCGCGCTCGCGGTCGCGCTCGGAGTCGCCGTCGCCGTGGGCGATGCAGTCGGGGTGCTCGTCGATGTCGGGGTACTCGTCGGTGTCGGTGTAGAAGTCGCGGTCGGGGTGGCGCTCGGAGTCGCGGTCGCCGTGGGCGATGCAGTCGCGGTGCTCGTCGATGTCGGGGTACTCGTCGGTGTCGGTGTTGCAGTCGCCGTCGGGGTCGCCGTCGGGTCCGAAGGGGAGTCGGACGGATAGATGTAGCTGATGCCGGCGATGTCGCTGGCGTGCAAGCTGCGCCGCACACCGCCGTAGGCATAGTACATCACGGCACTAGGATTGCTGTCGTGGCCAAGGGAAAGCCAGTGACCGAGCTCGTGCAGGGCCACTGTCTCGATATCGTAGCCGCCTCCCGATGTTGACCAGTTGTGATAGTCGTTGAAGACGATGTCTGCTTCTACGATGATGCCAGGGTAGAACCACCAGTAAGCAGTGGCGAGGGTGATCGAGTGGCCTTCGTCTTTCCAGACGATCTCGTTGGCACCGTTGTAGCCCCCGTCCGTGGCGCTCGTCGTGCCCCCGTAGTGGAACTCGAAATCCGCTGTGGGGACGTTCGACCAGGTGGCCGCGGCAGACTGCACGGCCCCCAGGATGGATCCTGCGCTGAGTCCGTTATTGTTCGTGGGGTTGATCCTGTAGGGGGGTTCCATCGGATTGGCACCTCCCCACTTCATGCCATTGTACACGAATGTGTGCGTGGACGTAGCGCCTGGGAGAGGCCAGTAGTCGTCTCCGGATTGGCCCGTCAGTCGGCGCAGATAGTCCCGAAGGGAGCGCCACCAATTCGGCGCCCTCGTCTGATCTGTTAGAATCTCATGGATCCTGCCCTTGAAGGCAGGCAGAGCCATGCGGCGCTCCAGTACGCGATCATCCCGAATGGTGTGCTTTCCCTGGAAGTGTCCGAACACCCGGTAGGTCCCATCTACCTCCTCAAGGAACACCAGCACGTCATCGCCGAGCTCAAACCTGGGGCTGTCTGAGACGCGTAAGGCAAGATCGTCGACTGTGCCCCCCAGCACCTGCACCGTCAACTCGCTGGAACGCTCGCCGCCTTTGAGGACCTCGTCCACCTGCAGCGTCACGTAGGTACGTATCAGACCATCGTCTTCGAGCCGGCTGTCCATGGTGGTAACCGTCGCAACGACTATGCGATCAGCTCCCAAGGTGAGCTCTTCCAGGCTCAACCGGATAACCGCTGCTGAAGCCGTTCGAGCGTTGGTCAGCAGTGAGATCGCCACCAGGAGCGACACAGTGACCGTCAGGCGAGCGATTCTCATTGCCCCCGTTCTCTTGTCGCCAAGCTGCTTATGCCGTCCTTCATCCAGCCATCCTGTCCTATGATAGCGCTCGACCTCCATTTCCTCAATGGTCAATCGGTCCTATGCGCGACCGAAGCGCAGTAGCGCTCACGGGAGTCAAGCCGGTTCCCGCCCCCAGAAGTCTAGCACACGCCAGGAACGGTTAGGTGATCACGTGATTGTGCGGCGGGAGTTACGGGGCTCAAGCGACCGGGGTTGGGCTGCTATGTGGTTTATGCATCGCGGATCAGGGCGCGGGCCTGGGCCTCGGCGTTGTAGGAGCTCCGCACCAGAGGAGAGCTCTCGACCCAGCGGAAGCCCATCTGATGTGCGCGCTCTGCCAGCATCTGGAACTCCTGGGGTTGGTAGTAGCGGACGATGGGTGCGTGCTCCCGCGAGGGCTGCAAGTATTGCCCGATGGTGAGAATGTCGACGTCGACACCGCGCAGGTCGCGCATAACATCAAGCACCTCGTCCACCGTCTCCCCCAAACCAACCATGATCCCGCTCTTGGTTACCGCCTGCGGCCAGATCTCCTTGGCATTGCGCAGAACATCCAACGACCAGGGATACCGGCACTGCGGTTGGATGGTGGGGAAGAGGCTGGGCACGGTCTCGACGTTGTGGTTGAGAATGTCGGGATGGGTCTCCATCACCGTCCGGAGGGGCTCCACATCACCGCGAAAATCGGGGATGAGAACCTCCACGGTACAACCCGGCTGGAGTTTGCGGATACGCCGGACAACTGCGGCGAAGACGGAGGCACCACCGTCGGAGAGGTCGTCTCGATCGACCGAGGTGATGACTGCATGGTGGAGATCCATCGTCCGCACCGCTTGGGCGACGCGCTCGGCTTCTTGGGAATCGACGGGGCCCGGGCGGCCGGTCTTGACGTCACAGAAGCGGCAGTTGCGCGTGCAGGTATCACCCAGGATAAGGAACGTAGCGGTGCGGTTGCCCCAGCACTCGCCGATGTTCGGGCAGTGGGCTTCCTCGCAGACGGTATGCAGCTCTTTGGAGCGCATCAGGCCCTTGAGCCAACGGTAGGAGGCGGCATCTGGCGCCCGTACTCGAATCCACGAGGGACGGCGCTTGGGGCGTTCGCTGGCCGGATCGAAGCTACTGTTCATCGGTCAGATCCTTCTCCAATCGATCTGTCTCCTCTCAAAAGTGGCAAGCCTCTTGAAACCCGCGCTCTTGGCAATCTCCACAGCGAGGTCGAGGTAAGCGCCCACAGCGTCGGGTGAATGGGCATCTGATCCCACGACGACGATCTCTCCCCCCAGTTCTCGGTACCATCTCAGGATCTCCAGGGAGGGACACGGCTCCGCCTGTCCCCGACGTAACGGCGACATGTTCAGCTCTATCCCCTTACCCCGCTCCACAACGGATCTCAGAGCAGTCCGGATCATGTCCGCGTACGGTTCGGGGCCATCATATGGCTTGCCAAACTGGAGCGCGTCACGCTTGATGAGGTCCACATGGGCCAGGATGTCGTAATCGCCTACGGCAGCCAGGCGGACGACCTGCTTGAAGTATGACTCATAAGCCTCACGGAGCGGGGGCACGAAGAAGTCCTCCCGCCAGGCGGCCCTCATACCGAGGGCGTAGTGGGCCGATCCGAGGACGAGGTCGAAGTCGTGGGCGCCGAGCAGCTCTGCGGTCTCGTCGG
>SKLM01000360.1 GCA_007123205.1 Thermoflexales bacterium | reverse complement strand
CGTTGCAGCGCGTTGGTGAACTCCATCAGTCGGGCGATGGAGGTGTTGAACGAGAACGACTCCATATCATCGCTGACGCTGCGGATCGTCTGGTGTGTCCAGCGCTGGAGGTCGCTGACCTGATCCTCGGTAGGCGCCCCCTCAGCCTCACCGGGCTCCAGGATCACGGTCCAGACACGGTTTAGCCAGCGGGAGACGCCCTGAATACCCTGAGGGTCCCAGGGTCCTCCCTGATCCCAGCGCCACCCGAACATCAAGTAGCCACGCACTGTGTCGGCTCCGTACTGCTCGACCAGCTCATCGGGAGACACCACGTTGCCGCGGCTCTTCGACATCTTCTCGCCGTCCTGGCCCAGGATGATCCCCTGATTTCTCAGCATCAACATCGGCTCGTCGAAGTCGACCAGACCCATGTCCCGCATCACCTTGGTGAAGAAGCGGGTGTAGATCAAGTGCATTGTGGCATGCTCGATGCCGCCGGTGTAGACGTCCACCGGCATCCAGTACTCCGCCTCCTCCGGGTCGAAGGGGATGGAATCGGCATCGACGGGCTCGCCCTCTCGGTAATACGGGCTCAAGTACGCATATTGATACCACGATGAGTCGACGAAGGTATCCATCGTGTCCGTCTCCCGCGTGGCCGGTCCGTCGCATTCCGGGCAGCTGGTGTGTAGAAACTCCTTATGATGGGTCAGCGGACTCTCGCCGGTGGGCAGGAACTCGGCATCCTCGGGTAGCGCCACAGGCAGATCGTGGTAGGGTACCGGGACGATGCCGCACCTCTCGCAGTAGACGATGGGGATCGGCGCGCCCCAGTATCGCTGACGGCTGATCAGCCAGTCCCGCAGCCGGTAGTTGACGTCGGGCTTGCCGGTGCCCTGCTCCCGGAGCCAGTCGGTCACTTCGTGTATGGCGACGTCGCCCGGGGTCCCGGTGAAGGGTCCCGAGTTAATCATGGTGCCGTACTCAGTGTGGAACAGGACGTCTCGGTAGAAGGCGACCGCCCACAGCATCTCCATGACGGTTCGCCGGGCCTGCAACTCGGGCTTGAGCCGCTGGCAGCGGGAGAGGATGGCCTGCCCGTCCTGCACGCTCCCGAAGGGGACGACACCATCTACGAAGATGAACAGCCAGCGCGCGCCGACGACCTCGGTCCAGAAGCCCAGCTGTACGTGGGCGCGAGCGAGCTCCACATAGCGGTCGATCTCCCCCTCACGCTCGTCCAGGGTGATGTAGATCGTACCCTCGTCCTGTTCAAAGGAGATACCTGCCTCGGTCAGGGCGTCGACAAAGCCCTCGCCCATCGCGCCCGGCGCCACGCAGGATTTCGCCTTTCCATCTGGGCGGTCGATGACGGGGATAATGGGGAGCCCGTGGTCGAGAGCGAACTGGAAGTCCCGCTCGTCGTGAGCAGGAACGGCCATGATGGCGCCCGTCCCGTAGGTCATCATGACGTAGTCGGCGACCCAGATAGGGATGAACTCCTCGTTGACCGGGTTGATGGCATACCCGCCGGTGAATACACCGGTCTTCTCCTTCTCCGCGGAGAGGCGCTCGATCTCCGTGCGGCGCGAAGCCTCTGCCTTGTACTGCTCGACTGCAGCACGTCGGTCGTCCGTCGTGACGCGGTCGACGAGAGGATGCTCCGGGGCCAGGACCATGAACGTGGCGCCCCATAGCGTGTCGGGGCGGGTGGTGAAGACCTCCATCTTTTCGCCGTGCTCAGTGCGGAAGACGACCTGCGCACCCTCGCTGCGACCGATCCAGTTGCTCTGCATGGTGATCACACGATCGGGCCAGTCGATGTCGGAGAAGTCGAGGAGCTCGTCGACGTAGTCGGTGATGCGCCAGAACCACTGGGCCAGTTCCTTCTTGACCACGGGCGTCCCACACCGTTCGCAGTGCCGATCCTCTCCCCAGACCTGCTCGCGCGCCAGAGTGGTGTTACAGTTGGGGCAGAAATCGACGGCGGCCTCTTTCCGGTACGCAAGACCCATGTGGTACAGCCTCAAGAAGAACCACTGATCCCAGCGGTAGTAGCCGGGCAGGCACGAGATGGCCTCTCGTTCCCAGTCGAACATACCGCCCATGGAGCGCAGCTGGGTCCGCATCTTACGGATGTTGGACAGCGTCCACTTCTGGGGATGGATCCCGCGCTCAATGGCTGCGTTCTCGGCCGGCAGGCCAAAGGCGTCGAAGCCCATCGGAAACAGGACGTTGTAGCCCTGCATGCGTTTGTAGCGTGCCCGGGCGTCGCTGGGCGCCATGGCGTACCAGTGTCCGATGTGCAGATCACCACTGGGGTAGGGGAGCATGGTCAGAGCATAGTGCTTCGGCACGTTCTGATCAACCTCCGCCCGATACAGACCGTCGGCAGCCCATCGCTCCTGCCACTTGGGCTCAGTATCCTGAGCTACGTAGTTGTCAATCATCTCTCTTCTCCTAGCAAGAAGGCGCACCGGCATATCAAGGCTGAGCGGGAAGCGAAGAGGTAGAGCCTTCGTCGATACCCACGTAATAAGACACTCCTGGTCTTGAGCGACCGCAGGGGGCCGACGTTCGTAGTCAAGCACGAAACGGAGTGGAGGGTAGTCCACCGCCGCTCCGCCGAGTTGCGTGGCTACCTACGAGCGGGAATCCGATTGCGTGCCTCTTCCATTCAGGGTGATGCGCCGTTTGGGTGTCCAAACAGGGCGCCACCGGGCCCCCGGAACAGAAAAGCCCTCTCGCCTCAGGGGCGAAAGGGCTCCGCGGTACCACCCTGACTGGAGAAGTCCCAAGGCTCTCTCCCAGGATTCTCCCACTCACAGCTCGTTAACGAGAGCTACGCGGCGCCAGCTAGCTAAGGACCTTCACTGGCGCGGCTCCCAGGCGAGTTCAGCCTTTCTGGCGCTTCCCCGGGGCGCCGGCTGTCGGGCTTCCACCTGGTCTCTCCCGACTCGCTGCGGGGAATGGCCTACTACTCCTGTTCGCAGCCTTTTCCAGTTGATTCTGTTGATAACGAAGGTGGACCCGGAGGGACTCGAACCCTCGACCCCCACAATGCCATTGTGGTGCTCTCCCAACTGAGCCACGGGCCCACGCCTGATGGAGCTGAGGGG
>SKLM01000305.1 GCA_007123205.1 Thermoflexales bacterium | reverse complement strand
GTTGGTGCAGCGCATCCCGTGCACCGTCACCAAGTCTCGCCTTCTCAAACAGGGTCCCGACCGTCACGGGGCTCTCCCGTTTCAGCGCTTGCAGAAGGATGGATGACGGGCTGCCTTCTGCGAGGGTCTCCAGACGATCCACGACCTCGGGGCGGAACCGGCGATGCTTGCGACCCGGATGCGAATCCACCACAATGCCGCCTCCCACAGTGGTAGCGGGGGAGGGCAGACGGACGATGTAGCGATC
The DNA here is from genome assembly GCA_007123205.1 of Thermoflexales bacterium. Lineage (GTDB taxonomy): Bacteria > Chloroflexota > Anaerolineae > B4-G1 > B4-G1 > SKLM01. The sequence goes on along the minus strand of SKLM01000305.1, from coordinate 2,857 downwards.
ACCCTTGAGGACAGCCACCGGCTCTTGAAGCTCCAACTGCAACCAACCAGTCTGGCCGGGTAGCAATGCTTCGGAGCCCAAGAGTCGTACTCGCGCCATCACCTCCGCGGCGCCACTGTAGAATTTGAGCTGCGTGTTGTGACGCAACGGCCGTTGCGCGTACGGCCCCAAATCCCCCCAGAGGATCTCGGGCAGATAACGTAGACGCACATCCACCAGGGTGGTCGCATGGAGCCAATCCGGCGAGGCGACAACGTCGCCCCGCGCCAGCTCATGTTTGTCGATCCCGGTGAGGTTGATGGCCACCCGGCTCCCCGGCACGGCACGCTCGACCTCCTCCTTGTGGGTTTGAAGGCCACGCACGCGACCTCGCAATCCACGAGGCTGTATCTCGACCTCCTGGCCAACTCGGAGATGGCCGTCTAGTAGCGTGCCGGTGACGACGGTGCCAAAGCCGCTGACCGTGAAGACGCGATCGATGGATAGCCTCGGACGCCCCCGGTCGGCGGCGGGATCAACGTCGCGCAGTACGTTCTGAAGTGCGGTTCGTAACTCGTCAAGGCCCTTCCCCGTGCGGGCTGATGTCAGGACCAGCGGGGCATCCTCCAGGGTTGTCCCTTCGAGCGTCTCTATGACATCCTCCACCACCAGGTCGAGCCACTCATCGCTCTCGACGAGGTCCACCTTGGTCAACACCACCAGACCCGCATCGACCTCCAGGAGATCCAGGATAGCAAGGTGCTCCCGAGTCTGCGGCATGACGCTCTCATCGGCGGCGACGACAAAAAGCGTGGCGTCGATGCTGCCGACCCCGGCCAGCATGTTCTCGATGAAGTCACGGTGTCCGGGGACGTCGACGATGCCAACTTCGTCACCGTCCGGCAGTTGGAGCCAGGCAAACCCCAAGTCGATGGTCAGGCCGCGCTCCTTCTCCTCGCGGAGTCGATCTGGGTCGATTCCGGTCAGAGCTAGGATCAGAGCGGACTTCCCGTGGTCGACGTGTCCAGCAGTCCCAACTACGTGCATGGTCTCTTCTTTACTCCTCGCCGCGCAGGAGGGTGAGCTGCTCGTCAATCGGAGCCACCAGCTCTCCGTATACGTCCTGAGCCGCGCTCAACAGGCTCTCGGCATCGGCGCGGTGCGCCTCCCAGAGAGCCCTGAACTGCTCGCGGTACACCGGGTTCACTGCCTCGAGGGCCTCGAGACGCCTGTCCTGCTTGGTATCCACCCGTGCCTGCTCCTGCCAACGTTGCTCTGCGACGAGGGTCTGCTTCTTCAGCTGCTTGGCTCTGGCGGTCTGCCACTCCTCCCACTCGCGGCGAACCCGCTCCTCGGCGACGCGCTCCTTCTCCATCATCTCGTCCTGACGTCTCTCAATGCGGGCCTTGAACTTCTCAAGCTCGCCGAGGGCCCTGATCACCTGTTGGCGCCGCTCAATGAAGCCGTGCGTCTGCTGGCGGAGTTTCTCCAGCTCTTCCCCCACTTTCTCGCCCTGGTCCAGGTAACGCTGCACCTTCTGCTCTCGCTGGAAGCTGGAGATTCGAAGCTCCTCAATCGGCTCTTCGTATCGGCGCGTCTCCTGGATCGCCTGGTCTATGCGCGCCTGCTGCTTCTGCACTTTCTGTTCAAGGAGAGGGATCTTGGGCAGCAGGTCATCGATCTTCTTGTGCAGCTCTGGGATCTCCTGCTCGAACTCGGTGAGGCGGCGATGATCAGACCGCCGTCGCTCCTCCAAGTACGACACGGCTCTGGCTGGTTCCTCAAGTCGCTTCTCCTGGTCTACCAGGCTGGCCTCCACGGCCTGGACCTTCCGGGCCAGACGTTCGTCCTCCGCCTCACGGGCGCCTATCCGCTCATCATAGCGGGGCAGGACGCGCAACTCCTTCTCCAGGCGACTCAGGTGCTCCTTGATAGCCTCTTGCTCGATGCGTCGCAGCTGCTTGGCCTCGACTCGTTCCTTGCGCCAGGCCTCGTCGCGTTGCTCCAGTTGGTAGGTCATCTCCTGCTTGTAATTGGAGACGATCTGCTCGAACTCGTCGATCTTGGAGAGAGCTCCTCTCACGCCGGCCAGTGATGTCCGCAACTCCTGAATCTCTCTCGCCTGTCGACTGAGCAGTTGTTCCTGCCCCTGCAGACGCTCCTCAAGCTTAGCGATAGCCGCCTTGTCCTCGCGGCGCTCTTTGTCGAGCCACTTGAGCGTCTGCAGCGCCTGGGTCAAATCCATCGATTCCGTGACTTTCGTTACCATGGCTATACCTCCGAGGTTTCGCTTCCGATTCCAGGGCGGGGGTGGCGGGGTGAGAATTCGGATGTCCCCAAAATCGATTATAACACCATTCGGAATCAGAGACAACGACTCGACCCGGTTTTGCATCGCCACTCAGCATCTCCCGCACCGACTAGAGGACGCTCACCGGATCCACCTCCGCGCGCCAGCCAGGGGGAATCCGGGCATCGCGCAGTAAGGTAGGAGGAGCCGGATGGCGAACGAGGATCTGCCAGCGGTAGCGGCCCCGGAGTCGCGCGAAGAAGGGAGGTGCCGGACCCATTAGCTCCTCCACTGACAGGCCCTGACGGTCCAAGACAGCGCGTAGATGCCCGGCCAGCTCTTCCGCTTTGCTCCGAGCACGGAAGTAGTTGGTGTCCTCGTAGACCAATTTCGCCAGGCGGCTGTAGGGCGGATAGCGTTGTTGACGCCGAAAGGCCAACTCCCGATGAGCGAAGGCCTCATAGTCATGCTTCGAGGCAGCCACCACAGCGTAGTGGTCCGGATGATACGTCTGAATAACGACCTTCCCACCCAGCAACCCTCGTCCGGCGCGGCCCGCCACCTGGGCTAGCAACTGGAAGGTGCGCT
>SKLM01000422.1 GCA_007123205.1 Thermoflexales bacterium | reverse complement strand
CCATTTCCAGGTACCCGAGCCGTAAGGAGGCCCTTGAGAGGCCGAACAACCGCATAGGCGACAGACCACGTGCCCACAACGCTCGATGTAGACGCGATTGGGCAGACATCCGGACGATGCTGGAAAGGGGGTAGATGGTCCGAATCTCGTATCATCGTCACGCCTGCGGCCAGCTTGGGCGCTTCTTGGACGACGGCTAGATCCAAGACCAGAGCCATTCCTCGCTGGAGTATCTGACCGCAGGCGGATTCAAGGGCCAGCGGCGGGAGGAGGCTGCTGCTGTCCTGGATCTGGAGCCACAGGTGGCTTGGAAAGCATCCGGCTTTCGAGACCCACCACAGGCAATATCGATCAGAGGGGAGGCGGAAATCAAAGGGCATCGAGCAGAGCAACAACTCGGATATCGGAACTCTGGCACCAGCCCTGCGCGGCACAGGAGCAGTGTGCGAGTTCGGCGTGCCACCTCGGCGAGCGCTGAGTGCCCGGGTGATAAGCCCTGCGATGCCTCACCCGCATAGCAATCACCGTGGGGAGGGAACAAATGGAGGACAGGACGTGGGAGTTTCTGATCGTTGGCTCGGGGGCCGGGGGCGCCACCCTGGCCAGGGAGCTGAGTACGCGGGGAAAAGAGGTGCTCGTAATAGAGCGAGGACAGCGGGAGCAGCGAATCGGAACCTTGAAGGACTCCCTTCGGTTCTTCGACTTCACCAAAGTGAAGACGCCAAAACGCTCGCAGGAAGGGGTCATCCTGTGGCGAACGCTAATGGCAGGCGGGTCGACGGTGGCGTCCTGCGGCAACGGGACGCCATGCCTGGAAGAAGAGCTGGCTGATCTCGGGATCACCCTGGGCCAGGAGTTCGCGGAGGCGGCGCAGGAGATGGAAGTCTCTCCCATTGCTGAAGGCCTCCTGTCCGAGGGGTCTGAGAAGATTAGATGGGCCGCCAGCAAGGTGGACTGCATGATGGAGTTGATGCCCAAGTTCATCGATCCAGTGCGGTGTGGGAAGTGTGGACGGTGTGTATGGGGTTGTACGAAAGGGGCCAAGTGGACGGCTCTGAACTACCTCGACGAGGCACAAATAAGGGGCGCCGAGGTGCTCTACAACACCTCCGTGGAAGAGGTCTTGATCCAAAACGGGAACACGAAGGGCGTGAGAGCCGTCGGGCCCCAGGGACGCTCCGAGATTCGGTCGGACGTGGTGATCCTGGCCGCGGGAGGTTTGGGGACCCCCGTGATCTTGCAGCAATCCGGGTTCAAGGAAGCAGGGTCAGGTCTTTGGGTCGATCTCTTCGTGAACACATACGGGACGACTGAAGGGCTCAATCAGCTTCACGAACCGACGATGGCCCTGGTTGCCCATCAATACCACAGGACGAAGGGGTTTATCCTGTCTCCCTTTGTCAACCACCATCCGATGGTCAGACTCATGGAGGTCGGCCCGCGGGAAACGCTGCGCTCGGCGACTCGATTGACCGGGATTATGACCAAGACGGCGGACGACCCCGCTGGCCGCGTGTTTCCCGACGGAACGGTCTCCAAGCCTGTGACCCCTGCGGACCAGGCACGGCTGGATGAGGGCGTGTCCATCGCCCGGGATATCCTGATCACGGCTGGTGCTGATCCCCAATCCATCGTAGTCTCCAAACCGCAAGGGGCACACCCGGGCGGCACGTCGGCCATCGGCAAGGTGGTGGACAAGGACCTGCAGACCGCGCTCTCCGGACTGTTCGTCTGTGATGGAAGCGTGCTCCCGAAAGCGCCGGCGATGCCGCCGATTATGACGATTTGCGCCCTGGCCAAGCGCCTGGCGAAGACACTGGCTGCATAGGATGGCTCCGGTTCGACCGTCGATCGGACAGAAGTTTTTGTCGGCCTCATAGACCTCATGAGCTGAGCGGCAGAGCGGAACGTGCCGCGATCGCTTGCCTATTTGTGCTCGTCCCAGGGTCCCGGTGGCAGGCAGCATGGGCCTTTCGACGCTCGTGGGGGAGCTCATCCGGCGCGATGACCATCGGAGCCACCCTGCATGCTGGACCCTACTGACGGATTGTGCATCCACATCTACCGGCTAGGCATCTCCGCCGATCGTTAGGACGAACCAACGCCGCAGCCATAGCCGGGGTCCACGAGCCGTACGGAGTCTCCTATGGCCCCGAACAACCGGATCGGCGACAGACCACGTGCCCCATCGCTGGACCGAGCCATAGCTGTTGGTGCACGCGCTCGGTCCCGGGTTGAGTCATGCGGCGGATACCATCGCACTGTGGGGCCCGGCTGTCCACGCTGGCGGGGTATTCTTCGAGGTTGCCTTGTACCGGATGCTGGAGGTGATCCCGCAGCTGTATCATGCCGTCACCGGCCTGGCTCTCTAGCGACGAGCTGATCCGCGCAGCAACCCGGGGTAACGACCTGCAACGTGCCAGGAAAAACTGCCTGGGGCTGACCGGCGAGGCGACAGGATGGTTCATCGACCAGGGCACCAGGATGACCGCTATCGACACGTCTCTCCGGACTCGGTCGGTACAGTCCCTGTTCGCAACCACGGAGTGGGGGCCGGGGCACATGGTCGTGCGCGATCGTGAGTACTGCCACCTGGAGGATATGGCAAACCTTGACGCTACGGCTCGCCCCTTTCGCTTCGAAGTGTCGGTCCTGGACCTCAAATGGAAGATGACCACCGCTACGCCGGTGCGGGCCGTCGCTATCCTGGAGGACTGGGGACGGTCCACGTCACGAGCTGCTGCATGGCGAGCTTGGGCTCCCGGGAGACGAAGTCGCCAGAGACGGGCTGCGTCCGTCAGTAGGTTCGCGCTGCTGGGGATGAACTGCCTGTAGTGGATGCCGGCGTCCTGGCGGAGGGGGCCGCGGTCGCCGACTCGATCGTGCGCCCGGGCATCGACGCGTACCCGGGCCGCGCTCCGGCGGAGGTGGTTGCGAAGGCAGGCTGGCGGTTGAGGGTGGTGGGCCGGTTCTTGGGGTTCTGGTTGACCAATTCCCGCGTGATGGAGATGCTGTGCTGCTGATGCTGCACGTCCCGGGCGGCTAGTGACGCGATCGAACGAAAGGACAGAACACATGACATCATTCGAGGAGTATCGACAGCTCTTTGATCT
>SKLM01000124.1 GCA_007123205.1 Thermoflexales bacterium | reverse complement strand
TAGATCTGCGCAGATCTGCGTCCCATCCCCTGTGATCCTACCCCATGTCCCAAATCGCCGTGCCATTACCGCAATGGTATCGCAAGTCTCCCCTATTGCCACCCGCCCGCGGTCGTGATATACTGGGCCTGGTCGAGTTCAGGCACGGAGCTCCATCCGCGGCGGTACCCGAAGCGAGAGAACAATCGATGGACCGAGCAAAGACCCGCACCACGACGGGTATGCACATACAGATCCCTCGCCTTCCGTCGCCGGTCATTCGCCGACACCGCTGCCACCACGCAGGGTGTACCCTTTGTTCCTCAGAGAAGAGTTCCGGGGGATACCAAGGTCCGCGCGGGAGGACTTTCACCCGATAGTCCCGAATCACATCACGGAGGTGACGTATGCTCATCGTTCAGGTCTACGTCCACGTCAAGCCCGAATCTGTCGACGCGTTCAAAGCGGCGACGGTGGAGAACGCCCGCAACAGCGTCGAGGAGCCGGGCATCGCCCGCTTCGATGTCATCCAGCAGCTGGATGACCCGACCCGCTTCATGCTCGTCGAGGTTTACCGCACGCCGGAGGATCCTGCCCGACACAAGGAGACGGCCCACTACCAGACGTGGCGCGACACCGTGGCCCCGATGATGGCGGAGCCGCGGTCCAGCGTCAAATACGCCAACATCTTCCCAGGGGAAGAAGGGTGGTAGCTCATGCGGTTTGAGTTTGCCACCGCGTCCCGGATCATCTTCGGGGTTGGCGCAGCGGAGGATGCGGGCGCTTTGGCGGCGGCACTCGGTCGCTGTGCCTTCGTCCTGACCGGTCGCCGGGGCGAACGCGCGGCCCCGATGCTGGACGGGTTGAGGGCCGCCGATGTCGAGACCGTCACGTTCGCCGTCCCCGATGAACCCACTACCGATCTGGTCCGCCAGGGGACCGCCCGGGCACGGGCCGCGGACTGCGATCTGGTCGTCGGCATCGGCGGCGGAAGCGTCATCGACGCGGGTAAAGCTGTTGCCGCGCTCCTCACCAACGGCGGACATCCCCTCGACTACCTGGAGGTGATCGGACGGGGGTTGCCCATCACCCAGCCGGCTGCTCCCTATCTCGCCATACCGACCACGGCGGGAACGGGCGCGGAGGTGACCGCCAACGCAGTGCTGGCCTCGCCGGAGCACGGGCAGAAGGTGAGCCTGCGCAGTCGGCATCTGCTGCCGCGGGTGGCGCTGGTGGATCCGGCGCTGACCTATTCGATGGACCCGGCGCTCACCGCGGCCACCGGGCTGGATGCCTTCACCCAGGTGTTGGAGCCTTACGTCTCGCGCATGGCGAATCCGCTCACGGACGCGTTGTGCCGGGAGGGGTTGACCCGCGTCGCCCGTTCTCTGCGGTGCGCGCATGGAGATGGAGAGGACAGGGAGGCGCGAGAGGACATGGCGCTGGCCAGCCTCTTTGGTGGGTTGGCGCTGGCGAACGCCAAGCTCGGCGCGGTGCACGGCCTCGCCGGAGTATTGGGCGGCATGTTCGACGCGCCCCATGGCGCACTGTGCGGAAGGTTGCTCCCTTTGGTGATGGAGACCAACGTGCAGGCGCTCGGGGCACGGGCGCCGGACAGCCGCGCGCTGGAGCGGTACGATGACGTAGCGAGGATCCTGACGGGTGAGTCGGACGTCGAAGCTACGGACGGCGTGGCCTGGGTAGCGGACCTGTGCCCCGCGCTGGGCGTGCCGGGCCTGGCGGCGTACGGGATCACCCCGGGGGCCTGCCCGGACGTCATCGAGAAGGCGATGGCGTCCAGTAGTATGAAGGGGAATCCGATCGAACTGACGACGAGCGAGCTGCGCGCCGTGCTGATGCGCGCCCTGTAGGGTGATGGGTCGGTAGGGGTAACCGGGGGCAAAGGCTCGCTGCCCCACCGCTGTCCGAGGGGATGCACTGGACAACTGACCAGGACACGAACCCCCGACCCGGGCGATGCACCGGCAGGCCTTGAGTGGTATGATACCCCTGGTTTGGGCAGGCGAAGGTCTGCCGTCGAGACAACCCCCGATCTGGGGAAAGGATGAGGTCATTATGCTGGATCAGAAGCAGATGGAGCTGCACGTCACCATCCTGGGCTGGCTGCACATCATCGGCAGCGCATTCTTCCTGGTGCTCGGTCTGATCGGTTTCGTGTTCCTTGCCGGCATCGGCATACTCAGCTACGATCCGGAGGCAGCGCGCATTCTGCCGTTCATTGGCTTGATGGGCATGATTCTGTTCACCGCGCTCGGCGTGCCGGGCATCGTGGCGGGCATCGGCCTGCTGAGAAGAAAGACGTGGGGCCGGATTCTGGCCCTGATCGTGGGCTTCTTCAGCCTGGTCAACGTGCCCATCGGCACGGCTCTCGGTATCTACACTTTCTTCGTGCTGCTGCAGCAGGAGGCCACGGCCCACTTCACCGCACCGCCCGAGGACTAGCGGATCCGCCCGGGGGGTGGGCCGTCTATGCCGTCCCCCGGACCGGTGCTCTCCAGGGGCTGCAACTGCCGTGTCAGCCGGGTGCTGACAGGAAGCGGTAACTCAGCAACTACTGTTAAGAAGTTCATCGCCTCAAGCGAGCGCAGGCAGTCGGGGTTTGTGCCACAGCACTCCGACGACGCCGGCTTGGGGCTCGCTGCGCGAGCTTGGCAGCGCACCGCAGCAGCTTGACGCCACTCCGCTCCGCTGCGTGGCTAACTACGAACAGAGACTCCGGCCGACTCTCTTCCATTCTACGGGCGTGGCTTGGGGCTCGCTGCGCGAGCTTGGCAGCGCACCGCAGCAGCTTGACGCCACTCCGCTACGCTGCGTGGCTAACTACGAACAGAGGCTCCGGCCGGACTTTCCTCCATTCTGAGGAGTGCCTGGCTTCGGGCTCGCTGCGCCAGCTTGGCAGCGCACCGCAGCAGCTTGACGCCACTCCGCTACGCTGCGTGGCTAACTACGAACAGAGGCTCCGGCCGGAGTTTCCTCCATTCTGAGGGGTGCCTGCTTGGGGCTCGCTAGCGCGAACTTGGCAGCGGACCGCAGCGCCCTGACGCCACTCCGCTACGCTGCGTGGCTAACTACGAGCAGAGGCTGCGGCCGGAGTTTCCTCCATTCTGAGGGGTGCCTGGCTCGGGGCTC
>SKLM01000351.1 GCA_007123205.1 Thermoflexales bacterium | reverse complement strand
TCTCGCTCGGCTCCCGATCCAGGCGCGCCAGCTCACTCAGATCCACGTCGGGCATCATAGTGCCACACTTGTGGGTAATCACCAGGTGGGTTGCCCTTGACACAACCCTTTCGACGTGGTAGACTAGTGAAAATGTCTTTCAATAAACGGAGGACGCTGTGAGCTTGTGGGTGGACGTGTTGGGGCGGGAGGGCCATCGCATCACGCGCTCGCGGCGCGCGGTGATGGAGGTGCTCGCTGACGCCCAGGCGCCTCTCTCACCCCAGATGATCTGCGAGCGAGGCCGGAAGCGGCATCCGAGCCTGGGGCTGGTCACGGTCTACCGGACGCTCGACCTGTTCGAGGACCTGGGCCTGGTGATGCGGGTGCACCACGGTGCCGGGTGCCACGGATACGTGCTCTCGTCGCCCGGTCACCGCCACGTGGTGCTGTGCGACGGCTGCGGGCGCGCCGAGGAGTTTGTGGGTGCTGACGATCTGGACGGGCTCATTGACCGGGTCGAGGGGCACACGGGCTACCGGATCGACGGCCATCTCCTCCAGCTCGCAGGTCTCTGTCCCGTTTGTCAAGCCTAGCGTCCAACCGGAAGCTGTGTCATAGGAGTTGGCCTTTTTTTTCGACCCTACTGAAAAAGTCTTTCAATTATTCGGCCGGCGAGGGAGGCGGTCCGAGCCCGGGCAACGAGGGAGTCGCGACGCGAAAAGACAAGCCCTCCTTGATCGGGGTGAGGCGTCGAGGGCCGGTTGATCCTCTGCGCTGAGCAAAGGAGATCTATACAGATGCGGAGAGTCTACACAAACACGCTGGTCGCGGCCGTGGCGGTTTTGGCCCTGGCAGCGCTGGTCGCGGGGTGCGCGCCCGGGGCGGTCGAGCCGGGCGAGGAGACTATGAGCGTCACCGTCAGTATCCTCCCCCAGCGGACCTTCGTCGAGCGCGTGGGTGGGGAGCGGGTGACGGTGAGCGTAATGGTGGAGCCCGGCAGTAGCCCGGCGACCTACGAGCCCAAGCCGGAGCAGTTGAGAGCCCTGAGCGACGCCGTGGCCTATTTCAGCATCGGCGTCCCCTTCGAGGGTGCCTGGCTGGACCGCATCGCAGCGGCGAACCGGGATATGGTGATGGTCGATACGGCGGAGGGGATCGAGCGCTTGCCGATGCGCGCCCACCACCATCACGACGACGATGGGGATGATCACGACGATGATGATCACGGCCATGCCTCGGGCGCGCCAGATCCCCATATCTGGCTGTCGCCGCGCCTGGTCAAGGTGCAGGCGGAGAACATCTGCGCGGCCTTGGCCGAGCTCGATCCCGACCACGAGCCCGAGTTCCAGGCCAATCTGGATGGGTTTCTCGCCGATATCGACGCTCTGGAGGCCGAGATCCGGGAGATCCTCGGGGGGGTTGAGAGCGACAAGTTTATGGTGTTCCACCCGGCGTGGGGCTATTTCGCCGCCGATTTTGGGTTGGAGCAGATCCCCATTGAGGTGGGGGGGCAGGAACCGAGCGCGCGGGAGCTGGCGGCGCTGATCGAGCGGGCCCGGGAGGAGAACATCCGGGTCGTCTTCGCTCAGCCGGAGTTCAGGACTTCCGACGCGGAGACCATCGCCAAGGAGATCGGCGGTGAGGTGCTGCTCATCAGCCCGTTGGCACCCGATTGGCTGGAGAACATGCGGCGGGTGGCCGAGACCTTTGCGCAGGTGCTGGAGTAGGCTGGCTAGGTCTGGAGGGAGCGAGCATGACAGCGGCGGACGCGGTGATTGAGGTTGAGGGCCTGTGGGCCGGCTACGACCACGAGGATGTGTTGGAGGACGTGAACTTCACCGTAGCGCCCCTGGACTTCGTCGGCCTCATCGGCCCCAACGGCGGGGGAAAGACGACGTTGATCAAGGTCCTTCTGGGCCTGCTGCCGCCGACCCGCGGCTGGGTGCGCATCATGGGCAAGCCCGTGGCGGAGGGCCGTCGGCATATCGGTTATGTGCCGCAGCAGGTGGACTTCGACCGGGACTTCCCCATCCGGGTGTGGGACGTGGTGCGCATGGGTCGGCTGGGGGAGCGGCGGCTGCTCCAGCGGTTCACAGCCGAGGACGACGAGGCCGTGGCCGAGGCTCTGGACAGCATGGCGCTATTCCCGCTGCAGGATCGACCCATCGGCAAGCTCTCCAGCGGGCAGCGCCAGCGGGTCTACATCGCCCGGGCCCTGGTCACCGAGCCGGACATTCTACTCCTCGACGAGCCCACGGCCAGTGTCGATCCCCAGGTCAGCACCGCCATCTACGAGCTGCTCCAGCAGTTGAATAGCCACGTCACGATCCTGCTGATCTCCCACGATATGAGCGCCGTTTCGTCCCACGTCAAGACTATCGGGTGTCTGAACCGGCGCCTCTTCTACCACAACGAGAAACAGCTGACGGCCGAGATGCTGGAGCAGGTCTACCAGTGCCCCGTCGACTTGATCGCCCACGGGGTGCCTCACCGTGTCTTCGCGGACCACGGAGGGGAGAGGGGGGCCGATGATTGAGGCCATTGGCGGTGCCCTCCAGTTCGCCTTTATGCGCCACGCGCTGGCCGCCGGGTTTCTGGTCAGTATCGCGTGCGGTATCGTCGGCACCTACGTCGTGGTCAACCGCATCGTCTTCATCAGCGGCGGGATCGCGCACACGGCCTACGGCGGCATCGGCCTGGGGTACTTCGTGAAGTATAACCTGGTTCCGGTTCTCCTCCCCGGCAGTGGGGTCGCTCAGGATCCGCGCCCGGGCTACTTCCCGCTGGTGGGGGCGATTCTGTTTAGCCTGGGGGCGGCCCTGACCATGGGCTGGGTGCAGCGGAGGACGCGGGAGCGGGCCGACACGGTCATCGGGGTGATGTGGGCAATCGGGATGTCGATGGGCATCCTATTCGTGGATGTGACGCCCGGCTACAAGGCCGATCTGATGAGCTACCTGTTCGGGAGTATCCTGGCGGTGGGCCGGACGGAGCTTGTGGTTATCCTGGCCCTGGACGTCGTGATCGTGGGGCTGGTGGCCCTGTTCTACAAGGAGTTGCTGGCCATCTCTTTCGACGAGACCTTCGCCACGGTGGAGAATGTGCCGGTGGATGCCATCTACCTGGTGATGGTGGCCATGATCGCCT
>SKLM01000377.1 GCA_007123205.1 Thermoflexales bacterium | reverse complement strand
CCCCTAGCTCTCAGCGGGTCTGTGACCCGCGTTCGCCTGCGAGAAACGGTCGGTGGCCGCGTGCCAGGGGTGCGTGGCGCACGGACAGCACGCAGGCCGTCTGCTGTCGGTCGGGGTCACAGACCCCTCCGAGCCGGTGGGAGAGCGGGTCTGTGACCCGCGTTCGCCTGCGAGTAACGGTCGGTGGCCGCGTGCCAGGGGTGCGTGGCGCACGGACAGCACGCAGGCCGTCTGCTGTCGGTCGGGGTCGCAGACCCCTCCGAGCCGGTGGGAGAGCGGGTCTGCGATCCGCGTTTGCCCGCGAGTAACGGTCGGGAGGCCCCGTGCTAGGGGTGCGTGGCGCACGGGCAGCGCGCAGGCCGTCCGCTGTCGGTCGGGGTCACAGCCCCCTCCGAGCCGGTGGTAGAACAGGTCTGTGGCCCGCCATGAGCTGGTAAGTCGGGGTGTCTGGACTGGGTCGCGGCTGCGTGGTATAATTCTGCCCGTTATGAGAGAAATAGCGGATCTGGACAAGGCGAGGACGGCGGCGGTGCTGGAAGAGCTCGAGCGCCGTCAGCGGGCGAAGGAGGATCGGTCGCCGGGCCGAGGGAAGCTGGTGGCGGCCGTCGATGGCTCCGTCTACTGGCTGTCCAAGCACTGGCTGGCGGTCCTGAACACGCTGGCTTTCTTCTACATCGGCCTCCCCATTCTGGCCCCGGCGCTGATGCGGGGGGGTGTCGAATGGGCCGGGCGGGCCATCTACACGATCTACAGCCCCCTGTGCCACCAACTGCCGCAGCGGTCGTACTTCCTGTTCGGACCCCAGTTCTCCTACCGTCTGCCGGAGTTGATGGAGGTAGCGGGGGAGAGCGTGTCGGGTCCGTGGGCGAACGAGTTTCTGGGAAGTCCGGCGCTGGGATACAAGATCGCGCTTTGTCAGCGGGATGTGGCGATCTACGGCTCCATCTTGCTGGTGGGTGTGGCCTACAGTCTGCTGCGGCGCCGTTGGGCGATCCGGCCGCTGCGGTGGTGGGTGTATATCCTGCTGGGCCTGGTCCCGATGGGGCTCGACGGCGGGTACCAGCTGCTGTCGTACGTGCTGCCGCTGGTCTTCCCGGGGATCGGGCTGGAGCCGTACGAGACGACGGCTCTAATGCGGGTGATCACCGGCACACTATTCGGGTGGGCGACGGTCTGGCTGGCCTATCCCTACCTCGACGAGTCGATGAAGGACGTGCGGGCCTCGCTGGAGCGGCGCTTCGGGTGGACCTAGGCCCGCTCCTGCGCGGTTCACTGAACCAGACCCGGAAAGCGATGCCCAGGAAGCTCATCGCCGGTGGCGGGTGGTCTGGAGAGGTGGTCGGTGATACGAGATAGGGTGGGAGGCGTGGTGCGGTATCGGTTTGCGGGGCTGGATGGTGCCGCCGGCCTGCTGCACGCGGTCCTGACCCGCATCGGGGGAGTGAGCCGCGGCCCATACGCGACCCTCAATCTCAGTCAAGCGGTGGGCGACGAGCCGGCGGCAGTGGAGGAGAACCACCGCCGGGCCCTGGAGCCGCTGGGGCTTGATCGTGCACAGGTGGTCAGCCCGTGGCAGGTGCACGGCGCATCGGCAGAGGTGGTGGGATGGGAGCACCGGGGGACGGTCCGACCGGAGACGGACGCTCTGGTGACGGCGACACCCGGCTTGCCATTGATGATGCGCTTTGCCGACTGCACGCCCGTGGTGCTGTTCGATCCCCTGCGGCGGGCAGTGGGTCTGGCCCACGCCGGGTGGCGCGGTGTGGTGGCCGGGGTGGCGGGGGCAGCGATTGAGTTGATGACCGCGGGGCTGGCGTGCGAGGCGCGGGACATCTGGGCCGGGATCGGCCCGACGATCGGACCCTGCTGCTATGAGGTGGGGATGGACGTCGCCGAGGAGATCGCGTCGGCGTGCCCTCCCGGCTCCGCGGTGGTGCAGGCTCTCGACGGGCGGGTGTACGCAGACCTGCCAGCCGCGGTGGAGGCGCAGCTGCGCTCCGTCGGCGTCGAGCAGATCGAGCGCGCGGGGCTCTGCACGGCGTGCCACGTCGACGAGTTCTTCTCCCACCGGGCCGAGAACGGTCGGACCGGCCGGTTTGGCATCGTGATAGGAATGGAGTAGGGGTGAGATGTCTGAGATCGCGGACAACCTGGGAGAGATACGGGACCGGATGGGGGAGGCGGCGGGGCGATCCGGGCGTGAGGCGGACGAGATCACGCTGGTGGCCGTGACGAAGACCTTCTCGGCGGAGGTGGTTCTGGAGGCCCACGAGGCCGGGGTGCGTCACTTCGGTGAGAACCGGGCCCGGGAGGGGATCAGCAAGATGACGGCCGTCGCGCCCTACGTGTCGGACCCCCGCCCTGTGTGGCATATGATCGGCCACGTACAGAGTCGGAAGGCGAGGCGGGTGGCGGACCACTACGACTACGTCCACTCGGTCGATCGGCTCAAGATCGCGCAACGCTTGAGCGATCGGGCGGTCGATATCGGTCGCCAGCTGCCGGTGCTCCTCGAGTGCAACATCTCCGGGGAGGGGTCGAAGTACGGCTTTGCGCTGGAGAAGTGGGACGAGGACGAGTCCCGGCGGCAGGACTTCCTGGCTGCGGTGGAGGAGATCCTGAGCCTCCCGGGTCTTCAGGTGCGCGGGCTGATGACGATGCCCCCTTACGTCGAGGATCCCGAGGAGGTGCGCCCCCTGTTCGTCAGCCTGCGGACGCTGCGTGATCTGCTGCGGGAGCGGTTCCCTGCCGGTAGCTGGGATGAGCTCTCGATGGGCATGACGGATGACTTCGAGGTGGCGATAGAGGAAGGTGCCACTATGGTGCGCATCGGCCGAGCTATCTTCGGAGCGCGAGGGAGTCGATAACCCGAACTGGTCCGCGGACCCAGGTCTGGACAACCGAGCAGTCGACGGGTCTTACCACATTAGGAGAAGCATGCGGTTTCTACTGCAGGTCATTAACCTGGCCTTCACCCTCTACTCATTTGCGATCATCGCCCGGGCGCTGCTTCCGTGGTTCAACGTCGATCCGTACCATCCGGCGATGCAGTTCCTGATCCAGATCACGGAACCCCTGCTGGCGCCCATACGGGCGACCATCCCATCGCTGGGCGGGCTCGATTTCTCGCCCCTGGTGGCGTTACTGATCCTGTGGT
>SKLM01000116.1 GCA_007123205.1 Thermoflexales bacterium | reverse complement strand
CTCCAGAGTTGGTCATGAGGATCGTGTGCGCGAGCCATTCTATCACGGCCTGTTGCGAGGGCAACTCCGCCGGGGACGACCGCTTGGCAGAAGGGGCCTGAAGTGATACACTCCCCCTGAGAAAGGGAAAGGAGTGGATTGGTGAGCTTACCCGAGGTCGTTCGCATAGTCGAGGTGTGGGATGAGACGCGCACCATCCGTACGTTCGTGTTCGATGCCCAGGTGCCGGAAGCGGAGCCGGGGCAGTTCGTGATGCTCTGGCTGCCGGAGATAGACGAGAAACCCTTTGCCGTAGCCCAGCCCGACCCGTTAATGGTGACCGTCGCTCGCGTAGGCCCGTTCAGTGCCGCACTCCACGCGCTGGAGGTCGGCGATCGCGTCGGTTGGCGCGGGCCTTATGGGGTCGGCTATCGGTTGCACGAGGATCGGTCGGCGCTACTGGTGGCCGGGGGATACGGCGTGGGGCCCCTCTACTTCCTTGCGAAACGGGCCGTCGAGCGAGGGATCCCGGTCTCGGTGGCGATCGGCGCCCGGCGTGCTCTCGATCTTCTGTATCTCGAACGATTCGCGGAACTGGGGGTGGACCTGGTGGTGGCCACCGACGACGGGTCTGCCGGGGAGCGGGGGTACGTGACAGAGCTGGTTGCCCAGGCTCTGGTGGCTGGTGCTCCGTTGGCTGTCTACGCCTGTGGACCGGAGCTGATGCAGGTGGCGCTGCACAGGCTGTGTCGAGAGCACGGGGTGCCGGCGCAGTTCAGCCTGGAGCGGTATATGAAGTGCGGCTTCGGCATCTGCGGGCAGTGCGCTCTGGATGACTTGCTGGTCTGCCAGGATGGGCCGGTGCTCACCGGCGAGCAGCTGGAAGGGGTGAGGGACTTCGGGCGCTGGCATCGCAGTGCCACCGGGCGGGCCTTGCCCATCTATTAGGGGGAGTTATGGGAAGAGGGCACGACAAGCCGGTGCTCCGCGAGAGATTTGGTGAGGCGCGGGAGGCGCTGTCGGCGGCGGAGGTGGCCGCGGCCTCTGCGGCGCTCTGTCGTCGGCTGGCGCGCATGGCCGTGTTGAGGACGGCCAGCACGGTTATGACGTATCTCGCGTTCCGGAACGAGCCGGATCTGAACCTCCTCATCGATCTTCTCCCTAAAATCCACTGGACCGTGCCCCGCATGGAGGGAAAAGAGCTGGTAGCGCACACGTATGAGCCCACCCAGCTCGTCCTCCACCGGTATGGCATGCTCGAGCCTCCGCCCGATGCGCCGGTAGTGGATCCGACCCAGCTGGACGTCGTGTTGGTGCCCGGGGTGTCGTTCGATCGGCACGGTGGGCGGCTAGGCTTTGGAGGGGGCTTCTACGATCGCTTCCTGGTCCGAACGTCGGCGGTGCGCATTGGCGTCCTCCACGATGCGTGTCTGGGGAGGGATCTCCCCTGCGATGAGCACGACCAGCGGATGGACTGGATCGTGACGCCGAGGGAGGCGGTTCACTGTAGCCCTCTGTGGCGACGGGATGATGCGCTGGGCCCTAACACCGGAGACTAGGGAACCGAGCGCCATGCCGTGGTGGGGCTAGTCGTCGTCGAGGCGCAGCAGAGCGAGAAAGGCCTCTTGGGGGATCGTGACGTCCCCCACCTGCTTAAGGCGCTGTCGCCCCGCCTTCTGCCGCTCGAGGAGCTTCCGCTTGCGGGTCACGTCGCCGCCGTAGACCTTGGCCAGGACATCCTTGCGCCGGGCCTTCACCGTCTCCCGGGCGATGATCCGCCCGCCGATGGCTGCCTGAATCGGGACGGCGAAGAGCTGCTCGGGGATCATCTCCTTCAACCGGGAGACTAGGGTCGAGCCTTTCTCGTAGGCCTTCTGGCGGTGCACGATGAGCGAGAGGGCGTCTACGGGCTCCTTGTTCACGAGGATGTCCATACGTACCAGGTCCTCGCTCCGGTAGCCGATGAACGAGTAGTCCAACGAGGCGTATCCGCGGGTGGCGGATTTCAGCTTGTCGTGAAGGTCGACGATCATCTCCGCCAGCGGGATCTCGAAGGTCAGGATGACCCGGCCGCTGTCCGGATACTCGGTGGTCACGTACTCGCCGCGCCGGTTCATGATCAGCTCCATGATCGGGCCGACATAATCGGCGGGGGCGAAGACTTGGATCCGGATCCAGGGCTCCTGGATCGCCTCGATCCGGTGGGATTCCGGCAGGTCGGCCGGGCTGGAGACCTCGACTACTTCTCTGTCCCGGATGACGGCCCGATAACCGACGCTGGGTGCCGTAGCGATCAGGCTGAGGTCATACTCCCGCTCCAGTCGTTCCTGCACGATCTCCATATGGAACAGCCCCAGGAAGCCGCAGCGGAAACCGTACTGGAGTGCCTGGGAGGACTCGGGCTCGAAGGTCAGGGCGGCGTCGTTGAGCTGCAACTTCTCCAGCGCGCTGCGCAGTGCGTGGAAATCGTCCGCCTCGATAGGGTAGATGCCGGCGAAGACCATAGGCTTGATGGGGCGGTAGCCAGGAAGGGGCTGCGCCGCCGGTTGCCGAGCGTCGGTCAGGGTGTCGCCGACCTGGCACTGGCGGACAGACTTCAGCCCCGTGGCTACGTAGCCCACTTCCCCCGTCTTCAGCTCTCCCGTGTCCGTCATACCCGGAGAGAAGACCCCGATCTCCATCGGTTCCGTGGTAGCGCCGGTGGCCATCAACCGGAGCGCTCCTCCCATCTTCAGGGTGCCGTCGATGACGCGGACGTAGGCGACCACCCCCTGGTAGTGATCGTAGTGGGAATCGAATATCAGGGCCCGCAGGGGTGCTTCCGGATCCCCCTTGGGCGAGGGCAGCCGGTCGACGACAGCTTCCAGAACTTGCTCGATCTCCCACCCCTCTTTGGCGGAGACGTGGATCACCTCTTCCGGATCCACGCCCAGCAGGGTGGCCAGTTCCAGGGTCACGTCGACGGGACGGGCCATGCGCAGATCGATCTTGTTGAGCACAGGGATGATCTCGAGATCGGCCTCCAGGGCCAGGTAGAGGTTGGCCAGCGTCTGAGCTTCGATACCCTGAGCGGCATCGACGATGAGGATCGCTCCCTCACAGGCCTCCAGGGCTCGACTCACCTCGTAGGAGAAATCGACGTGGCCGGGCGTGTCGATCAGGTTCAGCTGGTAGACTTGGTTGTCCG
>SKLM01000053.1 GCA_007123205.1 Thermoflexales bacterium | reverse complement strand
GCATCACGGAGCTAGATCAGCGGGACCACCGGGGTTGGTTGTTCGTGTCAACGGCGGCGTACGCCGTGGCCGTGTGGGCCAAGTACCCTATGGGGGTCATGGCCCTCCCCCTCCTCGGCACACTGGTCTTCCTGCGGAAGGAGAGGGCCAGCACCGATGTCCTGCTGTTCTTGTTTATCGCTGGCGCGCTGGGACTCTCTGTCTTTCTTCCCCTGCGTGAGCAAGTGGCCGAGTTCTTCTCCTTCCGTCTGCAGCAGCGTCCAGATTTTGGAGTCCCGGTCCGGCTGATTGCCATCACTATCGTCTATTTGAGTCTCATACCCTTCATCCTGGCGGTGGCAGGGTGGGTCATGGTCAGCGGTAAGCGCGGGCTGGCTACCCTGATGGTGCTCAGTCTGGCGATCTGGCCGACTTACCACCTGGCGACGGGCGATCCGGTCAGCACAAACAAGCACCTGGTCTTCGGTTACGTTTTCGCATACCCTCTCGTGGGGGTGACGCTGAGCAGAGTCTGGGGCAACGGGAGAGCCACCCTCCTGCGCCGCGGCCTCGTCCTGGTGGGGGTGGTCGTCCTCGGTGGCATTGGGATACTGCAGGCCACCCAGGCCGACCGATCGTGGCCCGATCTGCGTCCGCCGGCCGCCTACCTCATCGATCACGTCCAGCCGGGCGATCAACTGCTGATCAACGAGTCGTGGCCGTACACGATGTACCTCTACACCGCCGGGCGCATCGAATCGCCCTGGGACGTCTACGACGAGTATCGCATCACCCACGAGGAGGCTCCCGCCGTATGCGAGTACGACTGGTTCGTGGACACCCGCGGGTCCTTCGCCTGGCCCGACGAGATTCTAGATGGGAAGGCAGCGTGCGGGAGCTACGAGCAGGTGTTCTCCTCGACGAGCACCGTGATCAACCTGGGCGCTGACGCCACCTACGTCAGCCAGCCGGTCGAGTCCACCGTCTGGAAGAACACCGCGGAGTGAGAGGACAGTGAAGAACTGGAAGATCAGATCCGCCGGGGTTATCCTCATCGTCGCGACGGCCTGGTACCTCCCCTGGGCCCTCACGAGTCTCAACAGAAGCGCTCCTTGGCTCTCGATCCCCTTCGCCGGGGCCAGTCTCATGGTCGCCGCGATGACGCTCATCACGGTGATCAACCACTGGCGATACAGCAGGCCAGAACCGCGCCCGGTAGGGCAAGGGGAGGAACCAGAGGTCGCGGTCGTCATCCCCACGTACGGGGAGCCGACGGAGATGGTCTACAGGACGGCCCGGTCGGTGCTCGCCCAGGACTACCCCCCAGACAGGATCACCGTGGTGATCAGCGATGATGGGCACAGACACGCGGTTCGCGCCATCGTACAGCTGCTGCGCCACGAGCACCCGGACGGGTCTGTTGTATACCACGAACCGCCGGAACGGGGTGACCCTGAGCGCCGGGGCGAGGCCAAGGCAGGCAACCTGAACGCCGCCCTGGAAGCCATTGAGGCCGGGGAGTCACCACCACCTTTCGTTGAAACACGAGATGCGGACGATGTCGTCGGCGATCCCAGCTTTCTCCGGGAGGCCATCGGCCAGCTCGTGGCTGACCCCAAGGTCGCCTTTGTGCAGACGATCAAGGAAGCGCAGGTGAGCCCGGGCGATCCGTTTGGCAATCTGGAGCCGCTGTTCTACCGGAAGGCGATGCTGGCCAAGAACGCGGCAAACGCCGTCTTCCCGTGTGGATCCGGGCTCGTGTGGCGGCGGGAGGCCCTCGAGGACATCGGTGGCTTTCCCACCTGGAACCTGGTGGAGGACCTGCAGTCGGGCGTGGAGGCGCTGCGCAGGGGATGGCGCGGCCTCTATCTGCCCATCGTGGGCGCAGTGGGTGAGAGCGCCCCGGAGGACATCCCCAACGCCTTCAAGCAGCGTGGGACGTGGGCCATCGACACGATGCGGCTCACCTTCTGGGGGAAAAAGGGTGGACTGAACCTGCGCCAGCAGATCCAGTTCGCCGAGCTGGGGTTCTTCTACATGCTCAGCTTCGCCGTGCTCGTGTTCGCCGTCACGCCAGTGTTCTCGCTGGTCTTCGATGTCTACCCGTTGATAGCAACGCACACGGAGTACGCGATCCACTTCTGGCCCTTCGCCGCGGCCGTCGAGCTGCTGCTGGTCAGTCTCTCCGACGGCCTCCCGTATGAGGATCTTTGGCGCGCCCGCCAGACGTGGTTGGGCATGGCGCCGGTCTACGTGAAAGCAACCCTGATCGCACTGCTCTACGGTCCACGACGCAAACCTACCTATCGCGTGACCCGGAAGGAGCACGTCCACCGTTGGTACTGGCGCGAGACTATGCCGCACCTGCTAATCGTCCTGAGTCTGGTTGGAGGGAGCGTCTATCACGTCACGACCGAGTCGCTGCTGGAGACAGCCGACCTCGGCAGTTTGTTCTGGGCTGCGTTCTTCGCCCTCGGGTTCAGCCAGACTGTGCGGAACTCGTGGTATGGGATGAACGCGAGAGAAGGACTCGTCACCGCGCTGCGCCGGGCCCAGGACAGATCGGTAGTGGCCCGGGCGCTGATCTCGCTGTTCAGCCCGGAGTAGCCGGAGCATCGCCCTGCACCCAAACGGGATCGGAATCGTCAAATGGCGGCACGACTCGGTCTGACCAGAAGGATTGTCCCGCGTGCGGGCGAAGGTGAGGGCCGGAAGCCCCCCTCCCCAGAGCCCGTGACCGAGCCGCAGGGTCTTGAAACTGGTGGGTGGAGTGTCGCCCGAGAGATCCGCGAGATCGGGGAGACGCCGGCCCTTAGGTCACCGAGGAGACGCTTCTCCTACGGGACTCCAGCTGGCAGCTTCGGGGGTGGGGGTCCGCCCCAGTCGCCGTGAACGGAAAGGCTGCGGTGATCGTCTTTAGCGTGCTCTGTTTTGGCCTGGGATTGGTGGCGCTGACCGGCTGTGAGGCGCTAGCGGGCCTCTATCCCACGGTCACACCGTCGCCCACGCCCACGAACACGCCCACGCCAACCCCAACGGCCACTCCGACGCCGACCCCTACGCCCACTTCCACGCCAACCCCGACCCCGACTCCAACTCCAACCCCCACACCAACACCCACCCCACCGCCGCCGCCCGTGGCGACGCTGAATCCCCAGGGCCGGGTCGGGCTGGGTGTCTACATACCCGGG
>SKLM01000212.1 GCA_007123205.1 Thermoflexales bacterium | reverse complement strand
CCTCGACGAGGCGGGCCACCCCTGGCTCGACGACGCGCGGATCACCCGGGCGGTGGGCCGCCTGGAACGGCCGGGGGAGCCGAAGCTGATGGCCGCGAACCGGGAGGTCACCCGGCTGCTGATCAAGGGGACCCAGGTGAGGGGCCCCGACGACGGGAAGGCGGTCCCCGTCCACTACATCGACTACGACCATCCGCAGCGGAACGACTTCCTGGTGGTCAATCAGTTCCGCGTCGACCTGCCCTGGGCCTCCGAGAATGTCGATTACCTGGTGCCGGACCTGGTCCTCTTCGTCAACCCCATCCCCCTGGTGGTGGTGGAGTGCAAGCGGCCGGACGTCGAGCACCCCCTCACAGACGCCGTCACGCAACTGCTGCGCTATTCCAACCGCCGGGAAGGGATGACTGAGGTGGAGGGTGTGGAGCGGCTGTTCCGCTACACTCAGCTGATGGTGGCCCCGGGCTTCGAGGAGGCCCGGCTGGGGACCGTCGGCGCGTCGTACGAACACTATCTGGCCTGGAAGGACGTCTATCCAGTGCCGAAGACCTGTCGGGTTTTCGGAAACCCGACAGGTCTCTGGATTACCCGGAGCGGCGGCGGTGGTTGGCCGACCGAGGCGCGGGCTATGACTTGTAGACAGTCTGGTTGCGAGGTAACCGTAGCCGGCGACGGGGTTGGGACAACCTACGCCCGTAGTTAGATCGCAAGAGACAACGCGGTGAACGGCCAACCGCGGCGCGGATCTATGCACTAATCGAATGCTCAGGAGGATTCTGGTATGTCACCTGGTGATTCATTGAGAGGACGCATTCGCCAGCGCTACCCGTTCCCTATCAGCCACGCATACACCTACCTCGAAAGCCGCGTTGATCCGGGAGACTGCCACGCTGCTCTCCTGAACTGCTTCGAGGTCACGCTGAAGACCATAGCGTCCATCGCCCTGGCAAACTTCATGCGGGATGTCCAGCACGATCCCACGCTGGGTAACGTCCGCCTCTTCCAGGACTTGGTTGGTACGTTGAGCCGTCCCCTTTCGCTCGGTCACTGGCACGACGTGCTACGCCTGTCGCTACGCCCGTACCACGGCCGGCTGGAAAGCCTGTTCATCCCAGAGCTCTTTACCTTCTGCTACCGGGTAACGGAGCATGGTAACGTCAGGACACAGAGTCAGAACGCCCGGGTTATCCAGCGCTTCATCCAGGAGCGGAACGAGGAGGCGCACCATCGCAGCCGCGGCCAAGCCAGCGCTTCTCAACGCCAGCTGGCCATCGGCGAGCTGACGGAGTCGCTTGAGGACCTGCTTCGAGAGCTCGCGTTCCTGGGCAGCTATCCACTGTTCTACGTGGAGCACGCGGAGCACCGCGAAGGCCGATGGCACTACCTGGCGAACTTCGCTCAGGGGGCTGGCTATCCCTTCCGTCAGGAAACCTGGCAGACATCGCTGAGTCTCGATTCCCGTCGCTGCCTTCTGGCCAGCGAGAACAGACCCGCTGTGCTGGAGCTGGATCCCTTCATGATCGTCACCGCCGAGGGTCGCCTGCAACAGCCGGACATCTTCTACTTCGACGGTGTCTTCAGCTCAGGCCGAGCCAACTTCATGAGCTATCACGTGAGCGACTACATCGAGTCCAGTGAAGGCGGCACCCCAGCCTCCGTGGCCAGTGATGCCGTCAAGAGCCTCTTGAAGCTTCTGGAGAATCGCATCCCCCCACCGGTCGACGACCCGCCGGTGGTGGACGACGATGGTCTGTCCCCCACTGAGATCTACCGCACAGCAGTCCGTCGGGCGTCGGAGCACGGCGAGCAGCAGGCAATCTCCTTGGACGCGCTGCGGGACATCCTGGGTCTGTCGCGGGAAGATGCCCTGCGCGTGGAGCGCGAGCTTGCCAGGGAACGCGGGATCGAGATCGAATCGGAGGAGATCGAGGTACCCTTTGAAGGAAACCCGACCTGGTCGAACCTATGTCACTACGTCCTCAGTAACAGCGGTGACGAAGAGATGTTCTATCAAGACATTGCGGCTGAGGCGGAGGCCCTGAAGGACCAGTTCGATCCGGATTGGCAGAAGGGCGACTCAGCCCACGTGGCCGCCACAGTCAGCCACATTATGTCGAAAGATTCTCGCTTCTACAAGCTGCGCCCCGGATACTATCGTCTGACAAGGGATAGTGACCTGTTGTCCAACCCCTCCTGGGCCAACCTGGCCTACTTCGTGCTTATGAGGAACGATCCACATCGCCGCGGAATGGACTTGCACGCGATCACAGACGAAGCGGTCGGCCTGAAGGAGAAACACAGCAGCTGGCGCAGCGAGGATGTTCAGAACCCGAGCCGTACCGTCAGCGCCACGATGAGTATGGATCACCGCTTCGAGTGGATGCCGGAAAGTGGGCGCTGGCGCCTGGCGGTTGACGAGACGCAGCCAACAGCTGAGACAGAGGACGCAGCACCCCCTTCGACTCGTAATGAGGCCTATCAAGAGGTGCTGGATCATCTGACCGATATCGGCGAGGTAACCAAGCTGCCCTTCGGCCGCACGTACTACGCCCTCGACGGTCGGGTCCACTTGATGTTCCGCTTTTCCAGGGCACATCAGCGTAACGACGAGATCCAGTACTTCGTGGGCATCAGCGTTCAGTATTTCGAGCAGGTTGATGAGCTGGGCAATGGATTCATCGTGTTCGTGTTGGGAGGTCCGGACAGTGTGTTGCTGGTTCCTACGGAGATCTTCGCTTGCTGGATGGAAGATGTGGAACCTAGCGGTAGCGGCACCTGGCCCATGGTCTTCTATCAGACCGAGACAGCCGATCGAATCGAGCGTTGGGTGCCGGGGGAGGGTCGGGAAGATGTCTCGGCCTACCACAACGACTATGATAGGATAAGGCAACTCCTGACCCAAGAGTCGGACGAGACTGGATTGCGAACGGAGACGTCTTTGCGCGCACGGGACTTGTTCGAGGCAGGACTGCTTAAGCGGGGTGACCGGGTGCATACGAGGAAGCGCCCGGATCTTCACGCCACTATTGTGGATGCCGGCTTCGTAGAGTACGAGGGAAAGCGGTGGAAGTACAACGAGTGGGGTGCTCACGTGAACGGATGGGCGGCCATCAACATCTACCGTGAGTTAGTGCTGGATCGCACGGGGCAGACGCTGGACGAGCTGCGCGAGGAATTGGT
>SKLM01000439.1 GCA_007123205.1 Thermoflexales bacterium | reverse complement strand
GAGCGCGGGTCGCACAACCTCTCTGAGCTAGGGCCGGCAGGATGATGCTGGGGCTGCAGCCAGCCGCGCGCCGTCGACGCGGGTCAGAGACCCGCTACGAGCTGGGGTGAAAGGGATGAACCGCGGGTCAGAGACCCGCTACGAGCTGGGGTGATAAGACCCGCTTGGAGCTGGGTTGAACGGTCCCACTACGGCTCGGACCGGCGCCTCACGATGCTTGCCGGCACCGCTGCTGCCCCCCCTCTCAGTGGGTGACCGACAGGTACTTGCGACGCAGCGTTTCGATGGTCTCCATATCCAACCCGGCCCGATCGATCAGGTAGTTCTCGATCGAGCCATATTCGGCGTGCAGGTGGCGGATCATCTCCTCCATCGTCTCTGCCCTCGCCAGATGGAATACGTGTAGGTCGAGGGCATTCATGTTCAGCAGCGTGGTGAAGAGCCTGTGTTCCTCGTATCTGCTCTGGGCGTACCCCAGGATCTCCGGAAAGTGGACATTGCTCATCGTATAGTCCGCGATAACCGCTTTCTCTGGAACGCCCAGCATCAAGAGGAAAAGCGCGCTACCGATCCCGGTCCGATCCTTACCCGCCGTACAGAGCAAGAGGGCCGGCTCCACACCATCCTCGGCCAGCGCTTCAAAGAGCCTGCCGTACCGCTCCGCCTTCTCCTCGGCCAGGACGAAGACGTTGTAGTCGATCCACTGGGTCTCCAGGTCACGTCTCGATATGGCTTGCACAAAGCTGATAGCCTGTTCTCCGTCCTCGTGGATCGGAAGATGTATGGAATTCGCGCCGGGTGGGAGCCGATTCGGACGGCGCAGGATCTCGTCCGACGTGCGTAGGTCGTACACGGTCCTGAGGCCGATCTCAGCCAGGACCGCCGCCCCGTCTTCAGTCAGTGCAGATAGGTCACCCGATCGGTACAGCACGCCCTGCCTGACACGTTGGCCGCTGGCGGTGGAGTACCCTCCGATGTCTCGGAAGTTGATCACTCCCTCGACCTCCAATACCCGGGCGCGCTCGACCGCCGGGTCGTGGTGGCGCACCAGAGCGAGATAGTCAGGGTAAGACGGGCGGGGCCTTAGATGCTGGAAACCGACGATCAGTATCACTACGAGCAGGCCGCCCGCCAAGGCAACGGGTGGGACCCGACGCTGACTGGAGCCCCTGGTGGTTGAGATGGTGTGATTCATGGCCGGGCCCTTCGCTGTGAACCGCAGCTATACGCTGACGTGTCTCTCCATCCGCAGGCCGCGTTAGGAGCGCCGGCCCTACGCGCTTTTGGACGCGCGTCACCGTGATCGACAGGCCAGCCAGACGTTAGGCCCGGGTCGGCGCGCACCCCAAATATACTACAAGGGTACACAGGGGCACAAGTCTGCCGCTGTGACTCGACGCGCCAGGTGGCACGCCCTCCCAAAGCATGGGCCCATCCCCACTGTGGTGCGCTGCACCTGCAGTCACCAGACAGCCAGGTGCCTCGCACTTCCCAAGGGCAAGGCACCATCCCGACCCACGGTGCGTTGCACCTGGAGGCAGAACACGCCCAGGTGCATCGCACTTTGCAAGTGCAACGCACCAGACCGACCGGCGACCTCGCTTGTGTAGCGCCCGTCGATGACTGTAATCGAGCTAGAACCGGCAGAGCTACGTGCGGGGGGCCGGCTACGCCGACGCGGCGCTCGAGATCGAGCGCCAGCCGGTGCTCTTTGTGGAGGTCAAGCGCTTCGGCGGCGTCGCCCGGCCCCAGGAGGAGCTCAGCCGCGAGGTCCAACTCTTCGGCGAGGAGCCGATCCTCAGCCAGGCCGAGCGCGGCGCGCTGGGCATCGACCTCACACCGGAGGAGAAGCAGGCCATGCGGTACGCGCGGGCGGCGGGCATCCGTTGGGCGGTGCTGACCAATTTCGAGCGTCTCCTGCTCTTCAACGCCGACGAGGAGCGCGTGGTGCTGGCCTTCGATACGCCGGAGCAATACCTGGAACGGGTCGAGGATGTGGCGCTCCTCACCCCCGCGGAGACGCCGCAGCAGTTCCACAGCCGGCAACACTGGTGATCCACACCTCCGTGACATCACCAGGCGCTCCAGCTCCCGGTCGACACTAGACGACACCATGCCAGCAAACGGACGTGAGCACCTGTCTCGGCGACACGTACGTGAGCTGAGCATTGCCCGCTGCGGGGGCTGGCTGAGCAACGCACGCTACCAACCGGTGACCTATGAACGCTTTCCACTGTACGTGCACCCAGCGGCCGATTGCGACGCGATCATCCCACCGATCCCTTCTGGAGCACACGCTCTCCGATCGGAGATCCAGTCACGACGTCTCACGGGTGCCCATTGCCCAGCTGACGGAACAGACACGGATAGATCAGGACCGACCCATCTATTGCCAGATGCCCCCCACCCGTCTGTAATATGGCCGGCAATGAACGCACCGAGACTGGTATGGATAACAGACAAGGAGCCAGGAATATGGGTCCGACCAAAGAAGTACTGACCCCTCGGCAAGTGGCCGAATACCTGCAGCTGGCGCCAGCCACCGTGTACCGCTACATCCGGGAGGGCCGGCTGGTAGCCTCCAAACTGGGGCGGCACTACGGCATCCCGAAGAAGAACGTCGAGCTCTTTCTCCTGGCGACCTCCACGGCCGGGAATTCCAGGATGCGTATATTCTCGGGGAAGCGGCTGGTGATGTCGCTGGAGAAAGACCGCATTGGCGAGGAGACGCGATCTCTAGGCCAGGAGCTGCTGGGCGAGCTTCAAGATGCCGGGTCATGAAGGTCACGAGCGAAACCAAGCTGTTCTTCGATACCTCGGTACTGGTCGCGAGAGCGCATTCCGAGCAAGGAGGGTCCGCCCTCCTGCTTGACGCCTGCAAGCTGGCTGGGTTTACGGCTCAGGTGACCTCTCTCGTCGTTTCGGAAGCCAGCCACGTACTGGAAAGAGGCTTCCCTCCTCTGTCGCTCGCCCGCTTCTACGATTACCTTGCTCAAGTAGACGGGGAGGTCCTTCCGGTACCGCCGGGAGAGACGCTCCAAAAATACAGCTCCATGGTCGACCCTGAAGACGTTCACGTGCTAGCGTCTGCCGTAGAGGGAGAGAGCGAGGTTGCGGGGTGACGGGTGCCGACGGGGGAGATTCCTCGACACTCGGGCTCCTCGGGATGACAGGATTGGCAGGCTCGTCGGACCGGCGGGGATAGGCACTCGCGGGGT
>SKLM01000160.1 GCA_007123205.1 Thermoflexales bacterium | reverse complement strand
TTAGGGTACCAATTCTATCCCAGATTCACTAGCTGTACAGTATGTCCCGGACACGCACATCGACCGGCCTCACTGCCTGTTGACGAAACAGTCATGCCCAACTATACTCCATCGTGGTGCAACAGGCGCGTCGACCGGAAAGAAGGTGGCATGACCTCCCTCACTCAGTTCGCCGACCGCGTCGTCGACAACGTCGAGACGGTTATCATCGGCAAGCGGAAGCAGATCGAGTTGCTCCTGGTGGCCATGCTCTGCCAGGGCCACGTGCTCCTTGAGGACGTCCCTGGGACCGGGAAGACCATGCTGGCCCGCTCCATCGCCGCCAGCATGGGGATTGACTTCAAGCGAGTCCAGTGCACGCCCGACTTGCTCCCCAACGACATCACCGGCGTGGACATCTTCAACCAGAAAACGCAGTCGTTCCAGTTTCAGCCTGGTCCGGTCTTCGTCAACATCCTGCTCGCCGACGAGATCAACCGGGCCACCCCGCGCACCCAGGCGGCGCTGTTGGAGGCCATGCAGGAGCGCCAGGTCACCACCGGAGGCGTAACGCGTCCGTTGCCGGCGCCTTTCTTGGTGCTGGCTACCCAGAATCCCATCGAGTACGAGGGCACCTTCCCCTTGCCGGAGGCGCAGCTCGACCGCTTCCTGATGCAGCTTGCCCTGGGGTATCCCGCGACGGAGGACGAGATCCAGATACTGCGCAACCTGCGGAAGGCTCATCCCATCGAGACTGTCGGGCAGGTGGTCGACGGTGCCGACATACCGACTCTCCAGGACGAAGTGACCGATGTGCACGTCGATGAGTCCCTTGAGCGCTACATCCTCGACATCGTGGAGGCCACTCGAGATCACTCGGACCTGGCCCTGGGCGCCAGCCCGCGCGGTTCCCTGGCCCTCTACAAGACGTCGCAGGCATTGGCGGCTGTCAACCAGCGGGACTACGTCATCCCCGATGACATCAAGACCCTAGTCCCGCTGACCCTTGCGCACCGCCTGATCCTCAAATCGGGGAGCGAGCTTCGCGGACGGACGGCCCAGGGCGTGCTGCGCGACATTCTGGAGCAGACCGATCTTGATATCGGTGAGCTGAGCTGATAAGCGGTGGCGTGGCTGTGGGGCAACGGCACGCTACGTTAAGAGTGATGGGCGATGTGGAAGGTTCTGGGGTATCTTCTGGTGCTGCTCCTCGTCGCTGCCATCTTGCGCATCGACTTCTATTTCACCATCGTCTACCTATTCTTCGCTGTCTACCTGCTGTCACGGTTCTGGACGCGGCGATCCCTGGACCAGATCCGCGCGGAGCGGCGGCTTGACGCCCGGGCGTTCTCGGGCGACGACCTGAAGGCGAGCCTCACCCTGCAGAATCAGGGGTGGCTGCCCGTGGTCTGGATATCGATCCACGAATCGCTCCCCGTGGACCTCAGCAGCCCGCCCTTTGTGCGCCGTATCGCCACATTGAACCCTCGCGCCAGGCACACCTTCTCCTACACGCTTCACTGCCGCCGTCGCGGATACTACACGATCGGCCCACTGAATCTGGAGGCCGGAGATCTACTGGGCGTCACCCGAGCCAGCCAGGTAGACGTAGGACCTGACCATCTCATCGTCTATCCCCGCGTGGTTCCCATGAAGGAGCTCGGGTTGCCCACGAGGTCTCCCCTGGTCGCGCTGCCGGCGCGAACGCCCCTCTTCGAGGATCCCTCTCGGGTGACGGGCGTGCGGGACTATCGTCACGGCGATTCTCCGCGTCGGATCCACTGGACTGCTACCGCGAAGACCGGGCAGCTCCTGGTGAAGCAGTACGACCCTGCCGTTGCCCGCGACACGATGATCTGCCTCGACCTCAGTCGCGAGGACTACGAGCAGCGTCGGCGTTACACGGCCACCGAGCTGGCCATTGTGACCGCCGCTTCCATCGCCAATCACGTCATCGTCAATGAGGGGCTCAGTGTCGGTCTGGCCACGGAGGGGTGGGACCCTCTGGCGGAAGCGGTGACTCGTTTCTCCCTTGCCCCGCGCTCGGGACGTGCGCATCTCGGTAGCGTGCTGGAGGTCTTGGCCCGCGTTGAGGTGGGAGAGACGACCCCGTTTCCCGATCTACTACGTCGTGAGAGCGTCGAACTTCCCTGGGGAGCTACGCTCGTGGTCATCGCCGGCCGCGAGAGCGAGCGTCTGTTCGACACCCTCGTGGTTCTTCAACGCGCCGGCTTCGCCGTCGTCCTGATCCTCGTGCAACCCACGTATCCGTCAGAGCGGATGAGGCAGCGGTCCTCCATGCTCGGGATGCCCGTCCACCACGTCTGGGAGGAGCAGGAGCTAGAGGCCGGGATATGAACAGCGAGTGCTGGGTTGAGAACGTCTTCCGTCCGCTGATCGTGGGTGCTATGGTGAGCTGCATCGCCCTTTCGCTGGTCGATCTGATCCAGTTGTTCTTCCCCGCCTGGAGCGGCGTCTACATGGTGGTCGTCTGCTTCCTGGCCGCCGTGGAGGCTAACTATTCCTACCGCACCGTCCGGCGCTTGGGTCTGCGGGGGAGCGACGTGGTCCGCTTTCGCGTATTCGAAGTGGCCGTGCTCTTCGTGCTGGTCCGGGTCGGGAGTATGGTGGGACTCAGCTGGCCCGAGGTGTGGGCGGAGCTTCGCATCTGGCCCCGGGAGCCGTGGCGCGTCCTCGACCTGGAGGTCATCTACGCCTTTATGCTCGCTCTGTTGTCGTGGGCGGTATCCACCAGCACCACCCACGACCTACAGCGGATCGGCGAGCCGCCGGTCAGGGACAAGTACTATGTCTACCCTATGGACGCCTTGATGAGCCGCTTCTTCCGGGGTGGGCTGCTGCTCCTCTTGACGGCCGGCATCACCCGGATTGGGATATCTGAACTGGTGGATCTGCGCCGCCCTTCTGTCCCCGGACTGGTCTTGAATGTCCTCGTTTACTTCGCCCTCGATCTGGCGATGCTGGGCCAGATTCATTATGCGCAGCTCTCCCAACGCTGGCGTAAGGCGGGGATCGATGCACCTGGCGAGCTGCCTGCCCGCTGGGTCCGCTACACCCTGGTTCTTATTGGCCTGGCGGGAGTGATCGCTTTCCTGCTGCCCGCCGGCTACGCGCTGCCCCTCCTCGACGTCATCAGCATCGTCCTGGGGGCTGTCCTCTATGTGCTCAACGTGGTATTTCAGCTGGCCATTCTGCTCTTCTTTCTGTTGACCCTGCCCCTGGCCCTGCTCCTTGGCATTGAGCAGCCGGTCGAACCACCTGCGGGTCTCCGACCTCCGCCGCAGCCGCCCGTTCCCCAGCCGGGCGCTCCGGCGCCTGGGTGGTTTGAGGTGGTCCGGTCGGTCGCCTTCTGGATCGTCGCCATTGGCCTCGTCGTGGTCATCGTGCGCAGTTACCTGCGGGATCGGCCGGAGCTGACGGAGGCCCTGACGACTCTCCAAGTGTACCGGGCGCTGCGGATCTTCGCGTGCCGGATATGGCGTCGGCTGACGGGGCTGGTCGGCGCGGTACGGGCACGGGTCTCCATCCCCCTGCGCCTGGGACGACCCCGCCGTAAGGAAGAGCAGGGTGCGCAGGAAGGGAGGTTTCGTTTCCTGCGGATCGCGGGTCTCTCACGGAGGGACCGGACCCTCTACTACTACCTGAGCATCCTCCGGCGGGCGGCTCGACAGGGGTATCCGCGAGATCCGTCACAGACGCCCTACGAGTACGACGCTGACCTGGGCCCGGCGGTGGGTGAGGCTCAGGCGGAGATGGACCGACTTACCGACGTATTCGTCGAGGCGCGTTACAGTACCCACCCCATCGAACCGGAGCAGGAGAGGCGCGTGCGGGTCGACTGGAAGCGCATCCGAGCCGCTCTGCGATCGCTGAGGCGCTCGTCACCCAGATCCGGGGATTAGACACACTCGGCAAGACTCGCAGTCTGGTGATGAGCAGACGCGTCTTGTTGCTCTGAGGGAGCCTCCCGTCTGAGAAAAGCGGCGGGTTTGGGGTAGGATCCCCAGGGCCTTCGAGCCGTGACCTGGGGCTCCTGACCCCGAATCAGGTTGGTGACCTCCGTGTCAAGGCCAAGATGAGGTTGAGGCGACGTTGTGGTGCCGCCGCACGAGCGTCTCCGACCAGATGCAGAATCGCCGAGCCGCGGACAGCAGGATGGAACGTCACCTTGCGCCTCTTTTCCTCCGCCTCTCAGCGCTGACTGGTTGTGTTTCGGCTTGGCACCCGGTGTCATCGCTCTGCTTGTCCGGAGCCGCGGGTCCGGTGCCTCCTGGTGCACGGGGCCCCATCCTCGAAGGCCGCATGCGGGGCAGTGGCTCACACAGCTCAAGGCGCCCCAGGCTCTCCTGCCCCAAGTGTCAGGCCGACGCTGGGCAGGGCCCATCACATCCCGCACGGCGGCACCGATTGCGTCGACCTGCACCCGGGAAAGGGTCCCTCGAGTCAGGGAGCGCCTGCAGGCACTGGCGCGGCGGTGGGCCCCCGTGAACGGGGCGGTTTCAGGGCGATCGAGCCCCGGCGGGTATACCCATAGTTGGCGCCCGTCCCGCGTGCAGCCGAAGGCGAAGGCAGCCACTCCCCCTGCCCGGGGCCGACTCCGGCAGCAGTTCTCTTGCTCGCGTCCGGCCTACGGGACCTCCGGGGCCACAGGCTGTGGGCCTCGCCTGCCACGGCCTGTCCACGTCACGATGGCGAGGAGCAGTGCCATCGATCCAGCTAGCGCACCCCCGATGGCCCATCCGCTCCATCCCTCCAGCCAACCGCCGAACAGCAGCCCGGAGAGCGTGGTGAAGATGGTCACCAGCACCACGTAGACGGCGGTCTTCTTCCCCGCGATAACCGAGTTGGTGATCAGGATCGACTGCAGGCTCAGCACCGGATCAGCCAGCAAGTAGGCCAGCAGCACCCCGCGGTGCATGCCCAGTGATAGAAATGTCTGCGCGATGGGCACCTCCACCAACGTGGGGAAATACATGAAGACCCCGAAGAGGACTCCCGCCAGGTTGGAAAGGACGGTGTTCCGTCCCGCCAGCGTCGATATCCACGCCCGGGGGACCAGGGTACGCGCCGTCCCGGCTAGGAACACACCGACGATCAGCAAGGGGACGATCTGCTTCACGAACCGCCACATCTCCCACAGCCACTGCTGGATCTGATAGGTGCTGAAGCTCCGCAGTCCCATCCACCACACGGCCGCGATGAGCACTGCCACTCCTATCAGGCGACCCGAGAAACCGATGGTGAGTCCGCTGTCGACTACCGCCACCGGGAGCGAGGCCACCAGCAGCGTGAAGGTCACCAATCCCAGCGCGGCGTGGGTCCAGCGGTTGAACCCGCGATCCACATCATTCAGCCCGAGCCACGCCGTGACGGCGATCAGGAAAAGCAGCCCAATCAAGAACAGACCGTGGACGCTCACCCCCTCTATGCCCATGGCCGGGTTCGGCGGCACGAGGCGGTCCAGCCAGGTCTGCACAGATCCGGCCCAGGGTCCGGGTAGCGTCACCGCGGCGAAGCTGCTTCTCAGCAGTCCGACCTGAAGCGTCCCCACGATCAGCACACCCAGAAGGAGGACGAAGAAGATCCAGGTTCGCACCGGCACTCTGGCCCTCTGGGAAAAGGCGTTGGAGCCGCTGGTCGCCTCGCTGTGAGCCCGATCGTCCTCGGGGTGGAACCAGGCCATCAACATCCCGATGCCGATCCCGAAGACCACCGACAGGATCACCCGCGCGATGGCGATGTCCATGCCGATCACGGCACCGGTGAATGTGATCGCGAGGATGTTGACCGCCGGACCTACGAACAGGAACGTGATGGCGGGGCCGAGACCGGCGCCCCTCTTGTAGATGCTGGCGAAGAGCGGCATGATGGTGCAGGAACAGACCGCCAGCACAAATCCCCCCAGCGCGGACACCGGGTACGACACCAGCTTGGGGGCATCACGGCCAAGATACGAGGTGATCGCCTCCTTGGGAATCAGCGCCGCCAGAGCCCCGGCGACGAAGAAGGCCGGTAGCAGGCACAGGAGCACATGGGCGGCTAGATAGGCGACCAGGCTTCCCAGGCCGGCTTGCAGCAGGACGATGATCGAGTCCAATACCGCCATCCCGAACCTCCTATCTCATCAGTCCGTCTTCGACCTCGGTTCACCCGTCGGGCCAGACCTTCCACGGACCCACAATCCGCCTCTCAAGCCAGACTGGGGCGCTCGCCGAGGGTGGCCCCTCCCCGGTGATGGCGCCAGACGTCATTGGGTCCTTATGGCAGCTGGCCTCAACCCTTAACTGCCGTAGTCCCCCTGGTCGTTCCAGGGCTGCAGTTCGAAGAGACGTTTAGAGGCTCGCATAGCCTGTGCATCCGACCCTCGCTCATGTTGCCGACGAAGGTCTCTCCCGAAAGACTAGTCTCCGTGAACAGGGTACGAGTCTGCCGGCAGCCCGTCCGGCTCTGTTTCGAACCGGAACAGGTGCTTGGTTCTCTTCGAAATCCGGACCAGCAATAGCATCGTCGGCACCTCAATCAAGACACCCACCACGGCCGCCAGCGCAGCGCCCGAGCCGAGCCCGAACACTGTGACCGCCGTCGCAAAGGCCAGCTCGAAGTGATTGGACGTGCCAATGATGCCAACCGGGGCCGCCTGCTCGTACGGTAGCTTGAAGAGCCTCGAGAAGCCAAAATAGGCCAGGATGAAGATCAGAACCGTCTGCACGGTGATCGCGATACCGATCCACACGATGTGCTGCGGGCTCTCCACGATGGCGTCGCCCTTCATCGAGAACAAGAGCACCAGGGTGGTCAGGAGGGCGATGAGGCTGATGGGAGAGATAATGCTCAAGAAGCGAGTCTCGAACCACTCCATGCCTTTCGCCTGAATAACCCATCGGCGCGTGAAGTATCCGGCCACCAAGGGCAAGGCCATGTAGATCAGTAGCGAGAGGGCCATAATCTGCCAGGGAACGGCAACACCGACGCCACCTAGCATCAACGTTGCCATAGGCGCGAACAGGATCAGAATCAGGATCGACATCAGGGCTACGATCACCAGCGTTAGCTCTACACTCGCCTCTGCCAGGTCGTTCCAGACCAGGACCATGGCCGTGCACGGCGCGACGCCCAACAAGATCAGACCGGAGGCATAGCTGCGCCACAGCTCGACCTCCTGCCCGGAGGCCAGGACCTCTCTCCCGGGGATCAGACCCCTGAACACGAAACCCATGAAGAACAGAGCCAGCAAGTACTTGGTAAAAGGTTTGATGGCCCAGTTGATCACGGTGCTCAACACGATGGGCTTTGAGTTCTTGGAGACCTTGACCAGCTGTGAGAAGTCGATCTTCACCATGATGGGGTAGATCATGAAGAACATGACGATCGCGATGGGGATCGACACGTGATACACGGCCAAAGCATCGAGCGTGACCGCCACCTGAGGCGCCACTCTCCCCAGCCAGATCCCGACGGCGATGGCCAGCAGAACCCAGATGGTCAAGTGTCTCTGCAGAAATGGCATCCTCTTCTCGTCAGACATTACGGTCCTCCTCTCTATGCTGCTTTCCCTTAGATCTGCTTCAGACTCCTGACTTTGGACGTCACTGCGGTCGGTCGTCCAGTGGGTCGCGCAACCATCCGACGACCTCGTTCACCGTCGGGATCCGCCCCGCACAGACGACCTCCTCGTTCACCACTAAGCCGGGCGTTGCGAGGATCTCGTATTCCATGATCCTCCCGGCCTGGGTGACATGCTCCAGATCGATCTCCAGATCGGGAGTTTCCTCGCTCAGCACCCGTATGGCTTCGAGGGTGTTCTCTTCAACGCGCTGGCATCTGGGACAACCGGGTCCCAGGACCTTGACGATGAGCCTCATGCTACCTCCTGATCAGTGGCGCGCCGGGACGGAGCTGCGGCTCTCGATCTCCGATCTGCCCGCTGCACTCCGTCAGACGGCGCTCACTCAATCCGCTCCCCACAGCGTGGCTCCAATGGTCGCGTGCGGTGAAAGACGCGGCCGACTTGTGAGCTTCTGCATCGGGCCAGCCGGGTCCGACGTCAACCGGCCTCCACGCCCGCCACACTGATCCATATCCGCCGCCGATAAGAGCCCCAGTTAGGGGACTCGGCAGCGAGGGCTTCGCCCCCGATCTACTCACCGCTGTTTCCTCTCACAATCCATGCAGAGATCGGTCTGCCGATTGGTGCGGTAAACCAGTCCGCAGCCTGGGCAGGTGACCTGCCGCAGGTTGCTCTTCTTCTCCGCGTGGGGCCACAGATCGGCCGGCAACGGCCCAGAAGGATCCGGCAGGCACGTACAGTCCCGACGCCTCTCCCCTCTGCCATTCGAGCGATTCATACGTCGTACCCTCCGTTACCCAAGCATGCTGTGCGGCCTCGGCCCTGAACCACCTCTGACAGACTCGGCACCTAGCGCATTACCACCGGCACATCCAGTCTCAGAAGTCCTCCGACACTTGGTCTAATGCACAACCTGTCGATGATACACCGCTGGTCGACCGGGTTGGCCAGACCTGCAACCGCCACCACACGCATTCACATCTGATCCTACTCCAGGTCATATGCGAGCCCGCGGATATAGGGCCTGACGCATATAATACAGGCAGTGGAGAGGATTGTCAAGGGGAAACGTACAAGGTCCCGAAGGCGGTGGGAAACGGTCGCTCGGCGACGTATGGCTTGCTGATCCTCTGAGGAGCGGGGACTCAGATGCGCGATCCAGGCCTGCTGGACCGGGAGTGGCTTGAGACCGGACCCGCGGGTGAAGCTGCTGCCGGGGCAGGCCTCGGAAGCCGGACCAGAGTGAGCCCATAAGCCCAGGAAGGCCCATCCCGAAGGGTTTGGGGGGGGGCAAGGCGTCCGCAGGAGAATCCGCGACAAGCCACGGCGAGTGGCATCCGGCGTGCTCCAGCAGTGGCTCCAGGCCTGAGAAGGCCGCGCTGCCGCCGTCTTATCGCGTCATACCCGGGCTCGGCCCAGATCTTGCGACGACTTCCGCACCGGGTGCTGGCCTGCAGATGGTGATCTCCGAGGGCCTGCCGGTCGCGTCCTCGTAGCAGGCCGCGACGCTCACCGAGAAGGATTCCGTCGCCTCTGCCTTCACGAGGGCCACCGCGCAGCCACCGAAGCCGGCCCCCGTCATCCGGGCACCGTGGCA
This sequence comes from Thermoflexales bacterium, assembly GCA_007123205.1. Taxonomy (GTDB): domain Bacteria; phylum Chloroflexota; class Anaerolineae; order B4-G1; family B4-G1; genus SKLM01. Next base: position 2,686 of record SKLM01000160.1, on the reverse strand, counting down.
GCCATCGGTTCGGCGGGCACAGGAGGCCATGACATTCAGTTCCTTTCCAGACACCTCGAAGTCATCCCTGAGGCTGACGTGGCTCGCGTCCATGAGGGATCCCAAGGCGATCACATCGCCCCGCTCCATAGCCGCGGCAGCGTCCAGTGTCCGTATGTTCTCTGTGACGACGTGGCGGGCCCGCTGGTGGATCACTTCCCCGAGGTGGCTCTTGAGCTCGGGGGCGCGGGCCTCAAGCTCAGCGAGGCTCACGTCGCGCAGGGCGGGGACGCCAAAGAAGCGGGCCGCGGCCTCGCACTGGGCACGGCGCTCGTTGTAGGCCGAATCGACGAGACCGCGGCGGGATCCTGTGTCGAGCACCGCCACAACCGCCCCGGGTGGTAAGGGCACCAGTTTGGTCCTCAGCGAGCGGCAGTCGATGAGTAGGACATGGCCGGCCTCGCCTGCCGCCGAGATCATCTGGTCCATGATGCCGCACCGCATCCCCACCCAGTCGGTCTCTGCCCGCTGACATATTCGGGCCATAGTCCGAGGATCCCAAGGGAGCCCCGACACAGCGGCAAAGGCCCGGGCCGTCGCAAGCTCCAGGGCCGCCGAGGATGAAAGGCCCGCTCCTATGGGCACGTTGCCCGCCAGCACGCCCTCCCATCCGCCGATGGCGTATCCCTCCTGTTGGATCGACCATGCGACGCCCTTCAAGTACTCGCTCCATCCCCCGTCCGCGTGCTTCAGAGCTTCCAGCGCGAACTCGGTCGTATCGTCGAGGTCCAGCGTATGGGCCACGACACGCCCGTCATCCCGCGCTCTCAGGGCGATCCAGATCGCCCGGTCGATGGCCATGGGGAGCACGAACCCGTCGCTGTAGTCCGTGTGTTCGCCGATCAAGTTGACCCGCCCCGGCGCGCGCACGATCAGCGGCGGAGCCGCCCCGAAGCGGCTTTGGAACTCCTGAACAGCCAATTCTTGGGGGTCCATCCCTTCCTCCTCAGGTCGTCCTATTGGGCCAGGAGTCGTCTACGTGGAGGGCTCAGCGAGCGGTTCCGGACAACGTGGCCCTCCACGTCTCCCGCTGGTTGCAGCGGTCGCCCGCCGGCGAACCAAGCCTCCCTGGCGCGGCGACCGATGTCAAGGACCCCAACCTATCCGGGGATTGTGTCCAGCATCGTTCGAACGTGGAGATCGATCGGAAGGTCGAGCTCAAGAAGAGGGAGTCCAATTCGGCCCTGCGGCACCATCCATCAGCAGATCGACGGCCCCATCGATCATCGTGTGGAGCGGCACGGGGCGGTACCCCTGGTACCACATCGCCAACTGGTGGAAGAAGAGCGCGTGAATCGCACCGGCCAGAGAGACGGGGTCCAGGTCCTCCCGTATCTCTCCCGCTGCCTGTCCTTGACGCACCTGCTCAGCCAACAGGTCACGCATTGCGTGCCCTGGTTTGAGCTCGCGTCGGCGCATGATAGCCGAGAACAACCGCTGAGCCAGTTGCGGCTCACAAAGAGGGTCGTCCGCCACCAGTTGCAGGGCGTGCCTAATGCGGGCGACGGGGCTGGCGAGGGCCGTGCGCTCAGCGGTGAGCGCTTCCGCCAGCCGCTCCGTTCGATGGGCCGCGATGGCGGGAAGAATGGCTTCCTTCGTCGGGAAGTAGTTGAAGAAGGTTCCCTTGGCCACCCCGGCCGCGTCGGTGATGTCGCTGACGGTTGTGGCGTCGTACCCGTCCCGGGTGAAGAGCTGATACGCTGCCTCCATCAGGCTCTGGCGGGTTTCCTGCTTCTTCCGTTCGCGCCGTGACAGCGGCTCGTCGATCTTCATATCTCTGGTGGCAAGGCGATAGAGTCTCCATCCATATCATACGGAATGGCGTGGCTTTGTCAACATCTTTGGATGCGCCTCAGAGCCCAGGCGGCGTGCTGGCGCACCAACGGCTCTGGGTCTGACCCGGCGGCCCTGAGCACCGGCAGCAGAACCGGATCCCGGAGGTTGCCCGCCACCACAGCCGCGTTTCGCAACAGGCCACCCCGGCGGGCCCGCCAAAGGGGGGTGCGGCGGAACCGCCTGCGGAACCCGTCCTCGTCGAGCGTCAGGACCTCGGCCAGATCCAGGGTGGGCTGGCGAGCGCCGAAGGCGGGCTCACTGGTGGGATGGGCAAAGCGATGATTCCACGGGCAGGCCTCCTGGCACGCGTCGCAGCCGAAGACGCGGTCCCCCAGGAGCGGTCGGACCCGGGTCGGGATCGTGCCTCGGTGCTCGATGGTCAGGTGAGAGATGCACTGACGGGCATCGAGCGTGCGCGGGGCCACCAGGGCGCCGGTAGGGCATGCGTCCAGACAGGCGGTACACCGCCCGCAGCGGTCGCTGAGGAACGGCGGGTCTGGTGTCAGCCCCAGGCTGAGGAGCAATTCCCCCAGAAAGAAGTAGGAACCTCGACGAGGATGGATGAGATTGGTGTTCTTACCGATCCACCCCAGCCCTGCCCGCTGGCCGAGCCCGCGCTCCAAAACAGGGCCGGTGTCCACGTAGGCGCGGCAGGCGAGAGGCTGGGCCAGCTGGCCTTCGATCCAGTCCGCCAGCTGCTGTAGCTTTGTCAGCACCACGTCGTGGTAGTCGGCACCCCAGGCGTAGCGGGACACCCGGCCAACGGGAGCCTCCCTGGGGGGATGCTGGCCCTGGTAGTAGTTCATCCCGA
>SKLM01000026.1 GCA_007123205.1 Thermoflexales bacterium | reverse complement strand
TCCATGTGATCACTCCCTTTCTGTTGACTGTGGACTGACTAAGATCCCGATGCCCCAACCATATCCGATCCGAGCTAGAATGGCAATGGCCTTTGGAACAGAATCCGCCCTGGTCATCCGACCAGCGTAGCACCCCCGCACCCGCCCCCCTGCCAAACAGCCCTACGTTCTCGCCCTGGTTCGCAGCGAGCCACGATCCGCTGGGCCAGCGGAGGACTGGGAGCATAATCGATCAATGGTGGTGGCAAGTAGGTCAGTGCTTGAGTAGGAGGGGAAGATGGATCCACGTGGGAGAGCCTGGTGCGATGCGCAGGTGGAGGTCGATGGCCTGCACGCCGTCCTCGGTCCCCTCCGGCTCAGTCACGGTCAGCGTGATCACGCCAGACCGATCGACCTGCGGGTCCTTATGGGGCTCCAGCGGTGTGATGGAGAAGCCCTCCCCCACACAGGTGCTCGAGGCACACGAGTCTCCCGCCGTAGGTTCGACGATGAACCAGTCGCCGTCGCTGGTCACCTCCCACTTCAGCGGCTCTGTGGAGCCGACGTTCTCCGGCACCAACGTGTGGGCCGATGGCAGGAACACCGTATCGGACAGGAAATACGTGAATGTCAGAGACTCCGGCAACGGGCCCAGCCGCGCAATCTGCTCAACGGGGAAGACGTAATCGGGCACTCCGACGAAAGCGTGATGCCAATGGCCCGTCTCGCCACTGAGCCACAGAGCATACTCCGACGCATCGGGATACTCGAGCTGCTGGAATCGGGCAGGATCATAGGGGAAGATGCTCTGGAACACGTCGCCAGCCGTCACCCCGTCGCCGGTCAACAAGGTCTCGATGATCGCCGCCGTAGAACCAGAGTAGTTGTTCGCGAAGTACGCCTGCACTCCGATGTCGACGAAAGGCGCCGCGTACGTACCGACGCGCCTCGCAGCCTCCGGCGCCGTAGGCCAGTTGGGGACTTCCGCGTCGCACGCACTAGTGCCGGCCGAGAAGCAGGCATGGCTGAGGATCACCGCGGCGTCGGACGCCATGCGGCCCGACAAACCTGTGCGGATATCGTCCGGGTGGACGAAGGACTTGCCGAGGTGGAACCCGCCGACCAGTTCCGGGTGGGTACACGAGCCCGACCAGTAGACTCCGTGGCCCATGTAAAGCAGGAAGTTGTCCCCCGTGGCGGCGTCAACCACCTCGCTCCATCCGAAGTCGTGCTCACCGAAGTAGAAGGTGTCCACGGACACGTTGTGCCGCCGGAGCACCTCCACCGCATGGGCCATGTCAGCCCGGTTGTCCTCTGTCCGGACACCCCCATCCCCGAAGATGGCCACCGCCCGCAGACCGTCCCCTTGAGTCTCGGCGTTCGACAGGATCGACAGATCCTGGTGTACCGGACGCTGGCCGTCAGACCCGGGCACGGCGGACGACGGGGCTCGCATCCCCTTATCCAGCGACCGCGCTGTCGGAACCGGAGAGCCCGTCAGGCCGGCCACCAGGAGTAGGACGGCTAGCCCGCGAGCCGTCATGCTCTTCAGGTCCCAACCCTCCCGACAGGGCTTCCGGGGCGACGCGCCGCCTCTGCCATTCGGGCGGCCTGTCTCTCCTGTCTGCGTGGCACTAGACCGACACTCACGACCGGCCATTCTAGCCCAATGCCGCACCTGGTCAAGTTAGCGCAGCACGGGTGATCTGATTGGCAGCGAAATCCGGCCGGCGATGCCAAGCTCAGTGCCGAGATCATGACACACTGGCCCCGTCCTCCGGTCCCTTCTCAAGCTAGTGGCCTGCGTGCGGCACAAGGCATTGGCAATCCCGAGTTAACCGGGGGGTGTGAGCCCCACACGAGAGATGGAAGAAAGCGCCCCAGCCCTGCACCTCCGGGTCCGACAGGAGTTCACTTTCCTTTCGAGATGGCGAGTGAGTTGTTCGAGCATCTCACCCATGCGTCGATCTCCGATAACGGCGTGAGTGAGTCGACAGAGCGTATTCGGTAAGAAAACCTGGAAGCAGCCCAGGCTCTGGTGGAGGCGGCCTGGGGTTCTTAGCGTTCCCGGCGGGACGGCGGTCCTGAGAATCTGCCACGGGGCCGGTATGGATCGGTTGCCGGGACCAATTCCGGAGGCATCGGCAGCCACGGCGACGCACCCCCTCTGCCCGTGTCGCGCCACAACTCGCCAGTGCACGGTGCAAGCGTGCACGCTTGCACCGTGCACGCTTGACGGCATTGACACCGGCGAGGATTCTGTTAGACTGCCCCCCTGGTCAAGGCGGAACTGGAGCGCTTCTCGAGAGCGAGTCGATCGAGCCGGAGCTGAATCTGTATCGTATGGAGAGCTTCAGTCATGAGTCCCGAAGCGACAGACAACAGGCCCAGCCAATGACGCCCTTCAGGGAATCACGGGAAGGAGATGAGGCCGCGTTTCGCAACGGAATCGATCTCCGTGGGGAGAACGGCGGGGATGAGCTTGTCGCGGTGGGCAAGAGAGGGAAAACCGGAGGCCGTGAGACGGGACGCAGCCTTTCTGATACGATCCCGAATAGCGAAGGAAGGCTTGGTGTCACGATCACGGCCCTAGACTCGACAAGGAGCCAGCAATGATCACAGGGATGGACCATTTGGTGATGAACGTGCGCAACTTCGACGCCTGCCGCGAGACGTACCATGGGAAGCTTGGGCTCCAGGAGATTGCCTACGGCAGGGCGTGGGACGGTAATCAGGTCTGTGTGCTGTCTGTCGGGGCCTCAGCTCTGGTGATCAACGAGGATCCCAAGGCGAGCCCGGCGCTGGATCCAGATAGTGGTCAGCCGATCCCCTCCAATCACGACAATACCTGTTGGATCATGCATTTTGCGTTCCCTGTCGTCGATTCCTGGGCGACATACCGCAAACTCGCGCGCAGAGGCCTGGAGTGGTCGGTCGCCCCGAGCGATCAGCCGGCCGGGCTGCATCACATTCGTCGGCGACTGATGGAGTTCGAGGACCCGGAGTTGTTCACCATTCAGCTGGCTGAGCGTATCGATAGCGCGGGCCGCCCAATGCCGGTGGCCAACACCGCCGTCGATCTGGCTCACCAACCGTGGCCGGGATGCGACCGGATCGATCACATCGCGTTTAGCACGCCGGACATGGAGGCCAAGCGCCACTTCTACGCTGACATCCTGGGACTGGCAGGCACACCCCCTCAGCCTACTACCCTGGGCGAGCAAAGCGACCTGCAAGCTGGTGAGACGAT
>SKLM01000194.1 GCA_007123205.1 Thermoflexales bacterium | reverse complement strand
TCCTGGTGGGGCCTGCCCTGCGCGGGACCACGCTGGGTGCTCTGGCGTGTCTGCTGCCGAAGAGGGTTCAGGCGGCCTGCCTCGTCGCGCTGGTTGCGGTCGGAGGGCTGATGGGGTATGGGTTTGGCTGGTGGGGAGGGGGAATCTGATGCCATCTGGAGGGTCCCGCCGTGTGTGGATTCTCGGCCTGCTATCCTTGCTGCTCGGATCGACAGTGGCTCAGAGCCTGGCGACGGCGCAGCGAGCGCCGGTCGGGATGGCGCAGGTGGCCATCGTCCGGAGCGAGGGCCAGGTCGAGAGCGCTGTACGGGAGGCGGTGGCGTTGGCCGGGGGCCTGGACGGCGTGATCTCTCCCGGGGCGGTGGTGGTGGTCAAGCCGAACCTCGTGATGGATGCCGGGGCGGCCAGTGGAATGGTGACCGATCCGGCCGTGACGCGGGCGGTGGTCCGACTGGCGCGGGAGGCAGGGGCGGGAGAGGTGATCATCGCGGAGGGCTCGGCTCAGTACGGCACTGGCGATCCCAACCGCGACCGTTTCTGCACGCGGACGGCGTTTCGCAGCGCCGGCTATGATAGTGATGGGGACATGAGGGAAGACGTGACCGGGGCGCCCCTGGTCGATCTGAATGATAGCGGTGGCACGGGCGTCGCCGATCCGGCCAGAGTGACCCGCGTGGTGGTCCCCGCGGGTCTGATGCGGACCGAGTATTGGGTGCCCAACGTGGTGCTGGAGGCCGATGTGCTCATCAGCGTTCCGGTACTGAAGAACCACTACAATGCCGGTGTGACGCTGGGGATGAAGAACCTGATCGGTCTGCTGCCCAACGACCTCTACCACGGCCCGGGGAACATCTACGGCAAGAACAGTCTCTCGCACAGCCCCGTCGAGTTGGATCGGCACATCGTGGACGTCAATCAGGCCCGCCGGCCCGACTTCGTCGTGGTGGACGGTCAGCGGGGGATGATCGACGGCCCGGTGGGCTCGCAGATCATCGCGCCCCCGATGGGCTTGATCATCGCCGGTCGCGATGTGGTGGCGGTGGACACGGTGGGCACCCTGGTGATGGGCTACGATCCGACGGCCATTCCCTACCTGGGCCTCGGGGCCCAGAGCGGCCTGGGCACGACGGACACCGGGCGCATCCACGTGGCCGGCGTGCCGGTAGCCGAGGCGCGCCGCGACTTTCCCGTGCCCTACGCCGGCTCCATCGCCCGGCGGGCCGATGCCGAACCTCCGCAGGGGTCCATTGTCGTGACGCCGGAAGGAGGATTCCCCGGACCGGTGACTGTCCTGGTGGAGGCGCACGACAACGACGGGATGGCCCGGGTCGAGCTGTATCTCGACGGCGTCCGGGTCACTCAGGCGTTCTCCGCGCCGTACCACTTCGACCTGGATCTCGAGCCGGGCCGGCACGTGCTGCACGCTGTACTCTACGACCGCGCCCTCAACAGGACCGACTTAAGGCACGAGATGACTGTGGCCGACCCGACCACTGCCAGCCCTGTGCCAGAGCCGACGGAGACGATATCTCCGCCGACTCCGACCTTGCGGCCCACGGCAGTACCCACCGGAGGGCCAACTGAAGTGCCGACCGTGGACTCGACCCCAGCGGCAACCGGGACACCAACTGTGATTCCTTCGGCGCCATCCCCGACGGCCGCTGCCGTGGAGTCGGCTCCCGCCACCGTGGTGGCTTCGCCAGAACCGGCGACTTCGGAGCTAGCCTGGACGCCGGAGATGGGGCTGCGACCGTCACTTGATCTGGTGCCTGAGGCCGCGGCTGCTACTCCCTCTCGACCGCCAGTTGGGGGGAGTTGGACGGTGGGAGCGCTCGTCTGGCACGCGCTGGCGATCGTGGCCCTGGCGACTGCAGGGATAGCGGTGCTGGTGACGAGCCTGCTTGTCTGGCGCCGGGGGCGCGACTAGGGCATCCCACCCACCGTCCTGCGCTTGAGGACGGTTTCCCGGGGATCACCACCAGCACGTGGTGGGCGCGATTACGGGTGCCGTTAGGGGTCGATGGGGCGCATCCTATGGATTGGCTCCCGGCTGGATGGTTGCCGGCTCACCGCGACATGGCCCTTGATGGCGGAGGCGGAGTCCGTCGGCCCCGCTCAGGCCATCCCATTGGGATGGCCTTCTTGTCTTCTTGATAGCATCAGTCCTGATCAGGCCAAAACGCGTTCACTATGAGGAGGTGCAGGTACCCCGTCGCCGAGGTCCTACACTACTCCCAACCTTGACCCTCATCACTTCACGCCGGTTCGATGGCCTCATCGCGGTACCTATCGTGTCTCAAACTCACGAATGGTACGGGAAGTCCGGGCCTGTCCACAATCACGATTGCACGCCCTCCAGGCGGATGATATAATGCCCACCGCGCGGGAGGAGGCCGCTATGCAAGAGCGAACAAACCAGCAGTGGTTGGCTGCACTGAGTGAACCAGGCCCGGAACAAGAGCTAGCTCTGGCCGACCTACGTGTCTTCCTGGTCCGAGGCCTCGGCTACGCGATGGCGGATCGGCCTCGAGTGGTCGATGCGGACATCGAGGGATTCGTTCAGGAGGCTCTGCTCAAGATCCTGGACAACCTCGGTTCATTCCGTGGAGATAGCCGGTTTACGACCTGGGCGCAGAAGATCGCTGTTCACGAGGCCTTCACGGAGCTCCGTCGCAAGCGCTGGGAGAGTGTCTCCCTCGAGGAGATGATCGCCAAATATGAAGGCGATTTCACTCCATCCGTTCTCACCGACCCGGAGCCCTCTCCGGAAGAGCGCGTCAGCCAGCGCCGTCTGTTGGATACGGTGAAGCGTCTGATCGTCGAGGAGTTGACCGACCGCCAGCGGCAGGCGATCGTCACCGTAGTCTTCGCCGGGATGCCGACCGAGGAAGTGGCGCGCCGGATGGGGACCAACCGGAACGCTCTCTACAAGTTGATGCACGACGCGCGCCGGCGCCTCAAGCACTGTATGCAGGTGGAGGGCATCTCCCTTGAGGATGCGCTGACTGCTTTCGAGACTCCGGTTGGTAGGAGATCGAGCACTCATCACGTCTGAGAGATGAGGGGTGATTGATGAAGATCGAATCGAGAAAGGTCAAGCGTATGGTGCGGAACATCCTCACCGCACGGCCGGACGAGATCGGATGTGCCGAGTGTCTTGAGCGCATGGATCGCTTCGTCGAGATGGAGCTGCAGGGGAAGAGCCCGGCCGAGGCGATGGCCCTGGTTCAGGATCATCTGAC
>SKLM01000257.1 GCA_007123205.1 Thermoflexales bacterium | reverse complement strand
GGATGGGATCCTCTGCTTTCTCGGGGGGCACTGATGCGGGGGCCCCTTCATCAGAATCCCATCGCCTCGCGGGCAGCGCGCCACAGATTGGCGCGGATCTGATCCCGCCCCTGCCCGAACTGACTGAGGAACGTGTCGACCTCGGCCCGTCTGGACTGTTCGCCCTGGGGACACGGCGCACTGTCCGGATAGCCAATCGCCTTCGCGTACCGCACCAGCTTCTTCTGGGGAAGATAGATCAAGGGGCGGATGACGGTCACCGCTCCCTCGAAGAAGGCCAACCGGGGTTCCAGAGTCTTCAGTTTCCCGTGGAATAGGAGGTTCATCAGGGCGGTGACGGCCGCGTCGTCCGCATGGTGGCCGAAGGCCAGTTTGCGGCAGTCGAGGTCGGCGGCGGCGATGAACAGGGCCTTGCGCCGATTCCACGAGCAGCGGACCCAGTCCAGGGGAAGGGGCTCGTCCGGCGGTAGGTCGATGGGCACGAAGTGAGCTTCGATCCCCCGCTGCCGGAGCCATGGTCGAAGCTCCGGGCGGTGGTTCGGGAACCCGGCCTCGGTTGCGACCCCGTGGAGGGCGAGAATCTCGTAGTGGTACGGCACCTGGCGGCGGTGGCGGAGAAGCAGGTCGAGCAGCGACCGGCTGTCCCTGCCCCCGGAGATGGCCTCAGCGACCCGGTCTCCATCCTCGATGAGCCGGAACTCACCGATGGCCCGGGTGACGTCCTTGAGCAGGAAGGACGCGATGCGCTCCTGGTCGGTCACTGCATGTAGGGCACTAGCGCTGAGCCTTGCTGCGGCACAGCCCTCGGCTTTCCCGCGCGTCGTTACGCCTCCCGCTTATTGCCCGTCGCCGATGGGCCCTCGAGCTCCCGCCCCGCGTACTGCTTGCGGTAGTACTCCTGGTAGTGCTCGCCGCTCTTGATCGGTCGCCACCACCATGCGTTGTCGACGTACCAGCGTACGGTCTTCTCGATGGCCTCCTCGCAGCTATGGGTCGGCTCCCAGCCCAGGGCCCGGATCCTGCCGATGTCGAGCGAGTAGCGGCGGTCGTGTCCGGCGCGGTCCCGAACGGGCTGGATGAGGCTCTCCGGCTTGCCGAGCAGCCTGAGGAGCATCCGTGTCATGGCGAGGTTCGTCATCTCGGTCCCGGTGCCTACGTTATAGGCGCCGCCGACCTCGCCCTGATGGAGCACCAGGTCGATGGCCTCGCAGTGGTCGAGCACGTAGTGGTAGTCGCGCACCTGGAGCCCGTCACCGTAGAGGGGCAGCGGCTGGTCGTCGATGGCGTTGGTGACGAAGAGGGGCACCACCTTCTCCGGATACTGGTAGGGGCCGATGTTGTTGGCACCCCGGGTGATGGTGACGGGCACGCCGTAGGTGATGTGGTAAGCGTGCACCATCAGATCGGCGCCGGCCTTGCTGGCGGAGTAGGGGCTCCGGGGCACGATGGGATCAGTCTCCTTCGACGAGCCCTCCGGTACGTGGCCATAGATCTCGTCGGTGCTGACCTGGTGGTACCGCTCCAGATCGAACTCCCGGGCTGCCTCCAGGAGCGTGTAGGTCCCGTACACGTCGGTCTTGACGAAGGCATCCGGCTCCATGATGGAGCGGTCGACGTGGGTCTCCGCTGCGAAGTTGACGATGGTGTCCACGTCGTGTTCCTGGATCGTTCGTCTCACCGGCTGGGCGTCGCAGATGTCGCCGCGGACGAAGGCGTACCGATCGCCGAAGGCCTCCTCGACGTCCTTGAGATTGTCGAGGTTCCCGGCGTAGGTCAGCTTGTCGTAGACCACGACCCGGTATCCGGGGTACCGCTCCAGCAGGTGGCGAGCGAAGTTGGAGCCGATGAAGCCCGCGCCACCGGTGATCATCAGATTGCGCACGGATAACCTCCTGCGTGTCTGTATCGAGAGATCGAAGGTCGATGAGGCCCTCGATGGTGCATGATGGGTGGATTCTACCACACGTGCCCGATGGGACAACCTTGACGGGGCCCCCGGACGTGCTATCATTGGACGGTCTATGGTAGGGATCAAGATATGTACCTAGGATCGCCACCGAAGAGACGTCGTCGTTCCTCTCCCTGGCGGGTGTTGACGCTGCTGGTCCTGATCGTCATCAGCCTGTATGTGCTGGTGCAGATCAGGCGAGATCCGGATGATCCCGTGGTGCTGGTCGCTCCCACGATGACCCCGACCCGATCGGCCGCAGCGTGTATCAGCGAAGGCGAGGAGCTCTACTGGGCGGGCGATCTCAAGGGGGCCATCGCGGCCTACGAGGAGGCGGTTCGCATCGATCGGACGGCTATTGAGCCCACCGTCGCTCTGGCCCGGCTGCTTGCCTTTGAGGGACGGACTCTTGAGGCGGTCCAGCATGCCCAACGGGCAGTAGAGCGGGCGCCGGAGAGTGGCGAGGCCTGGATGGTCCTCGGGATGGCCCATCACTGGCGCCGTGACATCCCCCGGGCCGTCGAGGCCTGTCAGCGTGCGGTGTCGCTGGCACCGGAGAACGCTGACGCCCACAGCTATCTGGCCGGCGCCTATGTCGATGCCCATCAGTGGGCGCTGGCGATCGAGAGCGCGGAGAAAGCCCTGGAGTTGGACAGCGGCAGAGTCGATGTCCAGCGCAACCACGGTTACGTGATGGAGGTGCTGGGCGACTATCGGGCGGCGCTGCAGAGCTACCAACGCGCGGCCCAGATCCACCCGCGGTTCGCTACCATACACATTTCCATTGGGAACAACCAACTGGCGCTGGGCGAGTTCGATGCGGCGGTGGAGAGCTTCGAGCGCGCGGTGGAGCTCGATCCGGACAACCCGCGGGCCTACCACCGGCTCGGCCGAACCTTGTACGAGCGGGGCCAGCTGGACCGGGCCGAAAGGTATTTCGAGCAGGCTATCGCCGTCGATCCCGAGTTCGGTCCGGCATTCGCTTACCTGGGTTTCACGAACTGGAATCGCCGCAACTACGAGGACGCCATTCCCAATTTCGAGCGAGGGCTCGCACTGGACCTGCTGGCCGGTCGACGGCGCGCCCGCCGCTTCCTCATCACGGTTGAGAGCGCGTCCACTGAGATGCCGGGCGGCTGGTCCTCGGTGGTGATGAGGGGCGATTTCTCCCCCCTCTCCTCCCTGGAGCCCGACATTCTGCGGGCGTCTTTAACCCCGTTGGCGGTAGGGGAGGAGTGGGCGGAGGCCCGCGGCACGGTGAGCCTGGATGCTCGCACTGGCGAGTACGAGGTCCGG
>SKLM01000262.1 GCA_007123205.1 Thermoflexales bacterium | reverse complement strand
GTCCGTGATAGAGTCGGATAAGACGCGCGATTTCTCCCCTGACGAGATCAAGACCGGCGGCATCCTGGTCCAGGATAACCTCATCGAAAGGGCGTGTCAGCTCACCACCGACTGCGCCGCGCTCAAGTTCTGGGGGCAGCCGCCCCACAGCCACGTCTTCCGCGACGTGCTCGTCACCGGGAACACCCTTCGGGACAATCTGGCCTGGAGCTACGTGGCGGAGCAGCGATCCCGGGCCGCTCGTGGCTGGTGGATTGGCGGCACCGGTTGTGGGTTGCAGGGCCGTGCCGGCTTCGGCCTCTACCTCGACTTCGTCAGTGGGGTCCACGCCTACCGGAACGTGGCCTACAACAACCCCTACGCCGGGTTCATGCTGGTGGGTGCCTGGCGTGACGGCGACATCATCTTCTACAACAACGTGGTGGCCAACTCACTCTACGGGATTCGACCGACCAGTCCCGAGTACGACACCCACGGAGGCTGTGTCAACACCCGGATCGTAAACAACATCATCGCCACCAGTGAAGGGTACGGGATCTACCAATGCACAGCGTGCGCAGCTGGCGAGCACTTCGGGAACACGATCATCGATCACAACCTCTACTTCAACACCGGCTGGCGACCCTATGAGGACGGCGGAGTCTGGCAGCCCGGTGCCATGGCCGTGAGAACGCCGGGCGGCCAGCACTACTACCCCACCGTCGCTGAAATCCGGGGCCATCCCTATGGTTGGGAGCTGCAGGGCAGGGAAGGAGACCCGCACTTCGCGCATTACGACCCCGACGACCGCGATCCCACCAGCAGCGCCAGCCCCGACTTCCGCCTCACGCCCGGTAGCAGCCTGGTCGCTGGTCAAGGGGCCGAGCTGCCTCCCTCCCTGTCGGCTCTCTTGACCGAGTTTGGCGTTGAAGATCCGCGGTGGGGCGAGGCCTGGGATATCGGGCGTTACGAGGGCGGTTTCGGCCTCACCGTTGAGCCTCCCGTCCACAGGGTCGACAGCGGAGGCACGGCTTCCTATGGGGTCCTGGTGGAGTCGGTGGGGGAGTTTGCCTCGGCCGTCACCCTCGAGGCCGAGAGCCACGATCCCTGCCTGGCGGTGGATCTCGACCGATCACGTGTGACGGAAAATAGCTGGCTCAATCTGACGGTGACCGATGCGGGCTGCCCCGTCGGCGAGCTCTATCACGTGGACCTGACCGCCCATGGTGGCGGGTTCACTCGCACGGCGGCGATCGGTCTGATCCTGGGCGGCTCCCAGGTCTACCTCCCGCTCATTCTGAGAGGCGCGCCGTAACGAACCCGAGTCAGCAATCAACCCCGCCCTCACGCCCCTTCGCTGCGCAGCTGCCTCCGAACGCCAACCACCGGGTTTGTAGTCAGGCACGCAACGGAGTGGAGTGCCGTCGGTAGCAACTCTGCTCGACCGTGACCTCACGCCACTCCGCTGAGCTGCGTGGCTAACAACGAGCGGGCACTGATACAGGTTTGTAGTCAGGCACGCAACGGAGTGGAGTGCCGTCGGTAGCAACTGTGCCCGGCCGCGGCATAACGCCCGTGGGCTGAGCTGCGGAGCCAACTACGAGCGGGCACTGATACAGGCTTGTAGTCAGGCACGCAACGGAGTGGAGTGCCGTCAGTGGCAAGTCCGCTCCGCTCCGAATGACGGCAGCCGCGCCCTCACTCCCAGTGCTCGGCCATCCTCTCCATCTCTGCCAGCACATCCTCGGGCAGGGGCGCCGGCTCGTGCTCCATAGCCTGCCTCGTCCTCTCGCGCAGCCGCTCGGCGAACCGCTGCTCCCCCTGGTCCACCCATTCCTGGTAGATCGTCCGGTCGAACAGATCCGAGTACCAGACATCCTTGAAGTGAGCGTACGTGTGTTCGTGCTCCAGATAGTGCCCCCCGGGGCCGATCTCATCGATCACGTCCAGGGCCAGCGTCTCATCGTTGACCGCGATCCCGGGCATGAACTGCCCCACCATCTCCAGGATCTCGTTCACCAGCACCATATGTCCCGGCGACGCCACCGAGCCATGATCCAACCACCCGGAGTCGTGGATCAGGTTGGCCCCGACCAGGGCCGAGGCCAGACACGAGAACGCGGCCTCGGCCGCGGCCTGCGGATCGGGGAACTTGGCGTCGGAGCACCCGGCGGTCCCGAAGAACGGCAGCTCATACCGTTGCGCCATCTGCGCCAGAGCCGCCACCATCAAGCTCATCTCCGGCGCGCCGTAGGAGAAGATAGTGGTCCGCATGTCCATCACCGTGGCGAAGGCCCCGTAGATGAAAGGCACCCCGGGATTGGCCAGCTGCGCCAGCACCAACCCGCTCAGCGACTCGGCGCTCCCCTGAACGATCTCGCCGGCAGCGGTGGTCGGGGCTGTGCTTCCCGCCTGGGGCGCCGGGAAGTTGATCAGCGGGATCCCCCTCTCGGCGCAGAACAGGATCTTCTCCACGGCCGGTTCGTAGTAGAGCAGTGGCGAGATCGGCTCCGAGTAGTGGACGCAGGTGGGCGCCTGGCCGAACTGGTCCTCACCCCCCGCGACAAGCAGGGCCATCTCGTAGACATCCTGCACGCTGCCCACGTCCTTGCAGCAGAAGACCAGGGGCTTCTCCGTGTACGTGAAGACCTGCTTGGCGATGATCCGGTCCGCCAGATCGGCCGGGACGTCGTCGGCCATGCCGATGGTCATCACCCAGGTGTAGTTGGGGAGCGCGTCGGCCACCGTCGCTGTTATTCGGCAGTCATCGCTGACGAAGCGGCGCCGCTCGTCGGTGAGGGGATCGAGGTAATCGATGCAGTCCAGACTGGGCCCGAACCAGCTCTTGTCTCCCTCCAAAAACACGGTCCGCCGGCCGTCCCGATTCCCCAGCACCACTCGTGGTGGTGCCTGCCGGACCGCGTCCTCCACCATCCACGAGGGGATACGGACGCGGTCGCCGTCCACCCGGGCCCCCGCCCCGTGGAGCAGCTCCAGGGCCCTCGGGTGGGTCAGTTGCACGCCGGTCCGCTCCAGAACCTCCAGCGTGGCCAGGTGGAGCTGTTCCCCTTGATCCTCGCTGAGCACCGATAGACGCGGTCGAAAGGTCAGGTTCTCATAGATCATGTCACCTACCTTCTGTTACAGCCCCAGCCAGATGCCGATCTCGTGCTCGACGGCCCGCTTGTGGATCGTGGGCGCCACGGCCATGTCGTCGATGGCCAGGCCCAGGTTGCAGGCGATGGTGCGCTGTTCCGCTGTCTCCCGCCCCGGCTTCCCGCCCGTCACCAGCTCGCCCAGATCGGCGTGAATGGGCGGGATGCTCTGGAAGTAGCCGATACTCCTGTAGTGCTCCAGTTGGGCGACGTCATCCGTGCAGAAGAGGTCGACCTCTTTGAGGGCCTCGGGGTGCCAGTACGAATCGAAGTCGACCAGCGACGCGAACCCGCCCTCGTCGAGCCACCCGGCCTGGATTGTCGCGTGGGGCTCCTTCAGGATCGGCCCGGCTGTCACCACCATGTCGCAGCCCGTCACCGCATCCCGGGGCGTCTCCACCTCCACCACCTCGAGGTCGAGGCGGGACCCGATCTCCGCGGCGAAGGCCTCAGCCGCGTCCGGATTCACATCGTAGGCCATCACTCGCTCCAGCGGGAATAGGACGTTCAGCGCCTCCGTGTTCGTCAGCCCCTGAACGCCGCAGCCGAGGATACCCAGCACCGCCGACTCGGGCCGTGCCAGCCGCCGTGCCGCGACGGCGCTGGCGGCCGCCGTGCGCATCGCCGTGATCCACACACAATCCATCACCGAGATGGGCAGACCTGTCTCCGGATCGTTGAGGATGAGTAAGCCGGTGATGTAGGGCAGGCCGCGCAGGTGGTTCTCCGGGAAGCCGCTGACCCACTTCATCCCGGCCGCGTTCATGGCCGGGATGTAGGCCGGCATGGCGTGGATGAAATTGTCGCCCCCTCCCGGATGGATCCCCGGCTTGGGCGGCATCTCCACCCGTCCCTCGCCCTTCTCGTGGAACGCTTTCTCCACCAGATCGATGATCTCGGCCATCGTCAGACCCACGGATTCGACGTCGGTCTGGGACAGATAGAGCAGGTCCCTGTCGTTCATTTGCATCTCCTTAATCTAGAGCTCAATCCGATCGAGCTACTCGAGCAGCGTCACTTGTCCGGTGTGGCCGTCCACTCGTAGCGTCATCCCGTCCTGGACGCGCCCGGTGGCATTGGGCACACCAGCCACCGCCGGCAGGCCGTACTCCCGGGCTACCACCGACCCGTGGGAGACCGGCCCACCGGTCTCCATCACCAGCGCTCCCGCGGTGAGGAAGAGCGGGGTCCAGGCAGGATCGGCGCCCCGGCACACCAGCACCTGGCCCGACTTGAGGCGGGCCCGCGTCGGATCATGGATGACGCGCGCCGCTCCCTCGTGGATGCCGGGGGAGACGGGCACGCCGGTCAGAACGCCCTCCGCGTCGTCGTCAGTCGGAACGCCGAAGATGCACTCGCCCGTGTTGGTCATCAGGCGCGGGATCGCCCGGCGGTCCATCTCGCGGCGATACTCTCTCCGCCTCTGATCGACCAGCCGGCGCACATCCTCAGCGAGGTCCATCCCGGGCGTAGCGTCGCTGGACACAGCCCGCAGATCGGCCAGCGTCAGGAAGAACACATCCGCGGGATCGTCCAGGTGGCCCCGGGCGACCAGCTCCCGGCCCGCCTTCCGGAGCACCTGCCGGCCAAGGGCGATCATCCGGGCCCCGTCGAACTTCGGTTGCTCGCGCAGCCCGGCGAGTGCCCGGTAGAGCCGGATCAGGCGTCGCAGTAGCCAGGCGTGTAGGGGCCCCTTCTTCCGACGCACCCCCTCCGCCAATTCCTCTGCCGCTTCCTCGGCGACCCGCTGATGGGCGGAAAACTCCCGCTCCCGGTCCACCTCGCCCCGTTGGTCCATATAGCTGCGCAGCATCTCCAGCACATAGGTCGGATCCTCCGACCATCTTGGTACCCCGGGGTCGATCTCCCACACAGCGCGGTGCCCATAGCGGTCCAGGAACTCCTGCACGCCGGGATGGGAAGGCGCCGGTTCGGCTCCCTCAGCTTCCAGCCGGCGGGCCAGCCGCCACAGATCCAACCCCATCTCCGTGGTCGAATTATGGGGAAGGGCCCGGCGAACAGGGGCGAAGCCGGAGGCGTCGCCCAGCCACCGCTCCAGGCAGGTCATGGCAGCTTCCTCCGCCGCGAGCCCGGGGTACATCACCACCACTGGGACCGACCATACGATCGAGCCGCGCTGGCCCAGGGTCTTCTCGATGAAGCGTACCCGCTCGGTCAGATGGGTGAGGTCCTTCGCCTCGGCTTCCATCGCTTCAATGGCCGCATCGGTCCTGCGGAGCAGCCGCCGCCGGGCCGATTCCGGGGCCACCGCGGCCCACAACGCCTCCAGAGCGAGGCGCACCAGCAGCGGGACCAGACGGAGAGGCATACGAAAGCCAGGGCCTTGATGGGCGATGGCATCCCTCTCTCGTTCCAGCAAGGACAGGAGAGCCTCCCCCGTGATCGGATCCTTGTCACTCACCCCTGCCAACTGCGGCCAGCGCTTCGGATTTCGGAGCACCTCGGTCAGATCCAGGAACATGCGGCCGGCGGCGACTTTGAACCAGGGAACGTCGTGATCCGGATCGCCCGTGGCGGCGAAGGCGAATCCCGCCATCAGCGCCCGCCAGTAGGCAAGGCCCATCGGTGTGAGGGGCTCAAGCATTTGCTGGGCGGTGACGTTGAGGCAGAAGTAGACCCGCAAGCCTTCCTCGGGATCGGTCTCGGGCTTCGGAAGCGGGAACAGGGACGTGATCGGGCGCGATTGGACCAGAGAGAACCGTCCGCCTGCTCGGGCCCATTCGATATCTTGCGGCTGGCCGAAGCGGGTCTGGGCTGCCCGGCCGAGGTCGGCCAGCTCGGCGATCTCGCCGGCATCCAGGGTCGGCGCCTGGCGGAGGTGGGCCGGCGTATCGCGGGTGGCAGTGCCTGCCTTTTCGCGCACCGTCATGACCTCCTTTTCCACAATCTCCGCCTCCAGGATCGCTCCCGTCTTCCAGTCCACCACCCACTGATCCGGCGTGACCTGCCCCGCGACGACGGCCTCGCCCAGGCCCCATGACCCGTTCAGCACCATCCGGTCGCGGCGGTGATTCACGGGGTTGGCGGTGAAGAGCACGCCGGCGCAATCCGCCGCGATCATACGCTGCACCACCACCGCCATAGCTGGATCTGCGGCATTCACTCCCTGGCGGAGGCGGTAAGCCAGGGCCTCGGGATTCCAGAGGGAGCCCCAGCAGCGTCTGACGGCGGCACAGACCGCCGCCGCACCGGTGACGTTCAGGTAGGAGTCGTGCTGTCCGGCGAAGGAAGCCTCGGGCAGGTCTTCCGCGGTCGCCGATGAGCGGACGGCTGCCGGGCCACCTCGCATAGCCTCGTAAGCCTCCGAGATCGCCCCGCTGATCTCCGCCCGGATGGCTGCGGCCTCGAACAGCACCTGGATGGCCCGGGCCCTCTCCTCCAGGTCGCCCAGGTTGTCGGTCGGGGCCTCGCGGGTCAGGCGGTCTATCTCGGTCTGGAGCCCATTGTCATCCACGAAGGCCCGGTAGGCGCTGGTTAACACCACAAAGCCTTCGGGCACTGGCAGCTCTACCCGGACCATGGCCCCGAGGGCGGCGCCCTTCCCGCCGGCCAGGGCGACGTCGTCTATGTCCAGCTCGTCGATGGGGGAGACGAGCCGTAGTTCTCGCACTTCCCTCAAGATCTTCCCCTCGTCGGGATGGCGTCGGTGACCATCTGCGCCGCGAGCGTGTCTCAGACGCGACTTCCGTGCCTTCCGGCCCTTCCGCTCCCGCAGCTCCTCCCAGCGGCCTCTGCTGCCCGGCGGGTCTGACCGGAGGTCAGGCCAGGACTTGCAGCAGCCCCTTGCAGAGCGCCTTGGTGCCCGGCTCGATATCGCCCGCCGGACCCACGCAGGCGGGGCACCCGGCGCTGCATGCGCATTCCTCCACCCGGTCCAGCGCCGCCCCCAGCAGGGTATCGCGGAGGTGGAACAACTGGGGGCTGAGCCCGGCGCCCCCCGGCACACTGTCGTAGATGGTCACCGTGGGCAGGCCCGTCTCCGCCGACCGGGCCTCCACCGCCGAGGCCAGATCTCCCGGTGCGCACATCAGGTGGAGCGGCGCCAGATGGCGGAGCAGATAGGCGAGACCGGCCAGCGCCCCCCGCGCCCCCCGCGAGCGCTCAGCCTGCTGGTGACACGCTGGGCAGAGGGTCATCAAGTTCTCGAGTCTGTTCGCGACCCGATGGAGATCGTTGCTGCCCGCCACGTACCCGAAGGTTCGGAAGGGGGTGATGTGATGCACATCGTGGCCCTTTCCCTCCCGCTCCGGCGCGCCGCAGCGGCGGCAGCGGCAGTTGTCGCGGGCGCGAGCCCGATCCCGTTGAGCCCCCCAGTCGGGCCCATAGTCCATCTCGGGCAGCAGGATGCCCGCCTGCTCCAGACTCTCCGTCAGCCCTTCGGACAGGGCCAGCCAGTACCCGATGGTGCGCATTCGCTGCTCCGGCAGGTCGATAGGAGCCCAGCCCAGCACCTCGTGGCTGTAGCGCTTGATGCGCCGGTAGCCCGTCGCCCTCGTCGTGACCAGCAGCTCACCATACCCGTGGGAGACCCCCGGATCGGCCGCACTGCCCCCCTGATGGTCAGGGGGATCGGCTGGATCCACCTCAGGGCTCAGCGCCGCGTCGGTGGTGCGGAACACCTCCAGAACGTCCACGGCCGTGGTGGCGCTGGCCCGCGTGTAGTAGTCGAGCTCGGCCGCCTCGACGTGGGCGATACCTTGATCCCAATCCAGCGATCGGACGACATAGGTGTCGCCACTGTGGATATAGACCGCCCCCTCGTGGATCAGCGTCGGCGCGCTGGGTCGGTCCATCTCGCCGATCACCTCCGGGTCGGAGCCGGCATTCGCCGTCCGCTGGATGATCACGCTGTCCGGGGAGCTGGTCCGCAGGGAGAGCTGGGCCGCCGGATAGCTGTCCCCGATCCAGGCGTAGTGGCCGTTGGAGCGGTGGAGCAGATCGTCGTCCGCGAGAGCGTCGAGGATGTCGTCGACCTCGTCGAATTCGCCGAAGGAATCACCCGGCTCGAAGGGCAGCTCGAAGGCCGCGCACGCCAGATGGTTGGTCAACAAGGCCAGATTGTCCGGATCGAGAAGAGCGTGCTCCACCGGTTGGCCGAAGAAGTAATCGGGATGGGTGATCAAGTACTGGTCCAGGGGGAGAGCGCTGGCGATCAACATAGCGCTGGAGAGACCGGCTCGGCGCCCGGCGCGGCCAGCCTGCTGCCAGGCGCTGGCGATGGTGCCCGGATAGCCGGTCATCACGCAGGCGCTGAGCTGCCCGATGTCGATCCCCAACTCGAGGGCGTTGGTCGCCACGACGCCCCGTATGCTCCCGTCGCGCAGGCCGCGCTCAATAGCACGCCGCTCGCGGGGGAGGTAGCCGCCTCGGTACCCTTCGATGGTCGCGGGATCACCGCCGGCGGCGGCGATGGCGTCTCGAAGATAGCCCAGCAGTACCTCCGTGGTAAGGCGCGCTCGTGCGAAGACGATCGTCTGCATGTCCGCCGACAACAGGCGGGCGGCAATATCCTTGGCCATCAACGTCGCGCTGCGGCGGATCCCCAGCTGCCTGTCGACCAGCGGCGGATTGTAGAGCACGACGTGTTTCTCACCCCGGGGTGCTCCATCATCGTCCACCAGGACGACCGGCGCTTCGACGAGACGCTCCGCCAGCTCGCGGGGATTGGCAATAGTAGCCGACGCGCAGGCAAACGTCGGGTCCGAGCCATAGAACCGGCAGATTCTCTGCAAGCGGCGCAGCACGTTCGCCACATGGCTTCCGAAGACCCCACGGTAGGTGTGGATCTCGTCGAGGACGATGTAGCGGAGATTGCCAAAGAAGCGCATCCAGCGCGTGTGGTGGGGCAGGATGCCGACGTGGAGCATATCCGGGTTCGTGACCAGGAGTCTGGCCTCGTTCCGAATCATCGAGCGCCGGGCCGAGGGCGTATCGCCGTCATAGGCGCGCACTGTCAGCGGACCGCGGAGCTTCGCCGTCTGGTCCCGCAGACCGGCAATCAGCGACTCGAGATTGGCGATCTGGTCGTGAGCCAGGGCTTTGGTGGGGAAGAGGTAGAGCGCGCACGCCTCCGGATCGTTCAGGAGCGTGTCGAGGACGGGCACGTTGTATGCCAGCGTCTTGCCCGAGGCAGTGGAGGTGGAGAGGACCACGTGCCGGCCGGCCAGTATCGCCTCCATGGCCTGCGCCTGGTGGACGTAGGGTTGCTCGATCCCCTCAGCCCGTACGGTAGCGACCAGCCTCGGGTCGAGGTACTTCGGCCAGCGGGCGGTGCGCGCCGGGCGCGCCGGCAAACGCTGCCAGGCCGTCACACAGCGCATGAAGGCAGGATCCCGACGGAAAGCGTCCAGGACGTCGGCAAGGGATTCCATGGTAGCGAGGGATTATACGCGCAGCGGTCCCGGTACGCAAGACGCAGGGACGCCGGCCCCACCAATCCACCCCCCGGACATGCGCTCCGGGCGGATTCACCAATCCGCCCGCTGCCGCAGGCAGCCCGCCTCCCGGCCACCGCCGGTTTCCTGTACGCGGCTGGACGGCACTCCGCTTCGCTGCGTGCCTGACTACGAGCGGGCGCCCCCCCGGCATGTGCTCCGGGTGGATTCACCAATCCACCCCCCGACATGTGCTCCGGGCGGATGCACCAATCCGCCCGCTGCCGCAGGCCATGTGCGATCGTAGCACTACGGCGAGCCCCTGCGCACCAGGGGAAGGTAGACGGTGTCCGTAGCCTCGAAGATCACCGTCACCACCTGGGACGTGCTGTCAATGGCCCCGTGTCCCTCCCGCACCGTCAGGCGCACCGTGTAGCTCCCCGGGGCCAGATAGCGGTGGGCCACCACCGGACCCCCGTCCGTCCGTCCCCCATCCCCGAAATCCCAGCGGTAGGACACGATGTTGTCGTCCGGGTGGCTGGACCCCGAACCATCGAACGTGACCCATCGGCCGCTATGGGGCCTCGCTGGCTCGACGCTGAAGGATGCCTCCGGCACGTGAATCGTGGTGGGGTCCCCGAAGCCCCCGTCGCCGTCGGCGTCGATCCAGCGGGTCGCCCTTTTCCCTCTGCTCTCCCAGTCGACCAGGTACTGGTGCACGGCCCCCGCAGCGATCGGTACCTCCGCTAGCGTGAACCGGGCGACCGTGGGGCTGCCGTCCGGCCACGACCCTGCCCCGATCGGAGACTCGGCCACAGCCCCCAGTCCATACACCCCATCCTCCCGGCCCGCCACCTGGTAGTAGAGCGGGTCAGCTGGGAACAGCGCCGTGATGCGGTCGGCAAATCGGTGGTACCAGGCGTTGGGAAGCCCCTGCGCGACCTGGTCCCCCACCCGGCCCGTGACCCGGCCCTGACCGTCCTGGGCGCGGAGCTCGACCGGTCCTGACGAGGAGATCACCTGGCCGTGGGCGTGGCTCAATTTCTCTCCCAGTTCAGGGTAAACCGGTTGATCCTCGTAGTGGGCAGCCAGGTCGTGCGCCAGCAGCCTCCCGATCAAGCGTACGTAGTGGAAGGGCCTGGTGGCGCGGTAATTGGGACCATACCGCTTCAACGTGAACATCCACCTCATCTCTGCCGCCGTCACCGGGTCGCCCAAGCCCAGGTCCACCGGCTCCCAAGTACCCGGATAGCCGAGGCTGTGCTTATCTTCGAGGGTGTAGAGTCCGTCTCGCACGTTCCTTGTGATCCCGGCGGTGGTGTTGCTGTAATACCGGTAGCAGGCCTCCGCGTCCACCCGGTCCCGGCAATCTCTACAGTCGTCATCGTGGCAGCCGCCGCTGCCAGCGCCCACGTACCCGTCCGTCGTGATCTGCATAATGCCCCGGCTCCACCCGGCCGTCACCATCTCGTTGTTGAACCCGTGGCCCCCCGACTCCTGGGCCGCCACCGACAGGATGATGGCCTCCTGCTCAGCCCGGGGTAGGCCGGCCGGCAGGTCGAAGCCCCCCATCGACTCGTGAGTTGCCGTCTGTATCGCCAGGGCCCTTTCCGGCTTCGTCGGGAGCACCCTGGCTGGCTCCACCTGGCCCCCACCGTACCCGGCGTGACAGAGATCGCCACCGGAGGGCTGCGCGCATCCAACGAGAGTCTCCCCTCCGTCCCCGTCCGTCATCCAGGCGGCGTAAGGGATCGTCCTCTGCGGGCCGACGGCCGGCCCATTGAGCTCCCGCCGCTCGATCTCCCCGACCTCGGCCCACCGCGAGCTGTGGTCCGTCAGCGCCGGCCTCACCCAGTCCAGCTCAGCCGGGAGCAGCAGCGCCCGGCTGTAGCTCGCGGCGGCGGATGCTTGCCCATCCCCTCTAGCAGGGGCCGGATCGGCGGCCGCCTCTCCTGCCCTCAGCAACATGCTGGCCAGCAGCACCAGGCCCGTCAGCACCACCGCGCCAAACGTGGACCGGGAAGAATCCCCTGGTACCGGAAAGCGCTCTAGCCTTGCCTGTGTCCCCATAGCGCCATGGTATGCCAGCCTGCCCATCCACACAAACTGCCTGGACCGGTCCCCTCCCCCACGACCACGCTGCCCGACCACACTAGACCTGTCAGGTCTGCCAGACCTGACAGGTCTTGACAGCGCAGCCAACTTCTCCAGCCCCAACCGCCCCCGTCTCTCCCCCTCAGCCCCGACGAATCCCCGCTGGGCACCACCGACCCCACCCCCGCGCCTGACCGAGCTTCTCACGCATGCCGACTCCTCAGCCTTGCGACGCCGCGGACCTGGTGTATACTGCCACCCAGAGACCTGTCAGGTCTGGGAGACCTGACACACCAATTTCCCAGAGAGC
>SKLM01000006.1 GCA_007123205.1 Thermoflexales bacterium | reverse complement strand
ATTGTGCGTATTCCGGCCAAGTCCGCCTTGTAGCGCAGGACATCCCCGAACTCGTAGCCGAGCAACGCGGGTACGCTGATCTGACTCCGCCCATCGAGGTAGCCCTGCAGCAGGCCCAACGTGCGATCTGCCAGGATCTTCTACTGGCGAACCCACTTGAGCACGACCGAGGTGTCGGGCACCAGGCGCGAGATCACCGGCGCCTCTCCCGCCAGTAGCGCACATCCTCCGCGCTATCCTCTCCGGTGCCGGGCACAGCCTGCGCCAGCGCGTTCATCGACTCGACGGCAGCCCGCACGTGGGGCAGATCGCCGGGGTGCACTCCACGCTGGCGCGCGCCCATGTAGTACCGGAGGGCCTCGCGGATCAACTCGCTGCGGCTGCGCAGCTCCTCGTCGGCGATCCGGTCCACCTCCTTGAGGAACTCGTCGGGGAATGAGACCATAACCTTCTTCGTCATCTCGCACCTTTTTATGACCTCATTATGGCTACAGGATATAATTCGTCAAGCCCCGACGTCCTGCCGAGCTCACGCAGCCTGTCCAGTGCCGAAGAGGCTGAGCTGGTGTGGAGGGTTGGAAGGTTGGAAGGTTGGAACGTTGGAAGGTTGCGGGGGCGAGATCCCTCGTCGCTGGCGCTCCTCGGGATGACAGGTGCGGCGGTTTCTCGCCTTCAGAGTGGTGCGCGGCTTGGGGCTCGCTGCCCGACCTTGGCAAGCGGCTTAGCTTCGCAAGCTGCGCACCATGGGTGTTCTCAGAATAACAGGTGTGGCGGTTGTGGTGGTTGGTTGCGAGCGACTTCCGCTGATGCTATAATCGCTGGCGGTTCCACCGATGATCCATCTAGACGATCTGCTGGCAGCGACCGGGGGCCGATTAGTGGGCCCTGCCACGCCCACCGAATTCCCGGGCTGGTGCTACAACACCCAACGGCTAAGGCCCGGAGAACTCTTCGTCGCGGTGAAGACGGAGGGGGGAGACGGGCACGACTACCTGGCTGAGGCGGTCGATGGCGAAGCCGGTGGCATCCTCTGTCAGTTCCCACCGCTGAGTCCGGGCATACCCTGTGTCGTGGTACCCGACACGCGGATGGCGCTGACCGACTGGGCCAGCTTTATATGGCGTAGGCACGCCTTACCGACCGTGGCCGTTAGCGGCTCCACAGGCAAGACGGATGCCTGTCGCGCCATCCGGGCGGTGCTGGCCACGCAGCACACCGTGTTCTCGAATCCGCCGGGGCTGAGCAACAGCTTCGGGCTCCCGTTGTCGATGGAAGGGCTGACGGCCGAGCACGACGTGGCGGTCCTGGAGATGGCCAGCCACGCCTTTGGCGATATCGCCGCTATGGCTGAACTGACCCAGCCCCGGGTGGCGGTGGTTACGTCAGTCGGGTACGCGCATCTGGCGACCTTCGATACCCTAGAGGCCATCGCGGAGGAGAAAGCACAACTGGTGCGAGCTCTGCCGGCCGATGGCGTGGCCGTACTCAACTACGACGATCCTCGCGTCCGAGCGATGGCCGAGGATACGGAAGCCCACGTGATCACCTACGGGGCGAGTCCAGACGCGGATATCGTCGCGTCGGATCTCCGCCCGGACGGTCAAGGGCTTCAACTGGTCATCCACTTCCCCGGCGTGAGTGGTCTCGGCATTCCCGGCTATCCGGCCAAAGCAGAAGTTCGAAGCCATCTTCTGGGCCGGCATCAGGCGGGCGCTATCCTGGCCGCGGTGGCGGTGGCCTTGAGCTGGCATATCCCCTGGGACGACATCTTGGACTCGTTGGAGAGAGTCAGGCCGGGATCGGGCCGCCTGCAGCTCCTTCCCGGGTTCGGCGGCGCACTCATCCTCGACGGGTCGGCCGGCTCCAACCCCCCGGCGGCCCTGCACGCTCTGTCCGCCCTAGCAGACTACCCAGCAGGACGCCGCATCGCGATCCTGGGCGATATGGCCCAGCTGGGCAGCTATGCCGTAGAGGGTCATCGGAACGTGGGTCGAGCAGCAGCAGGCCGTGTGGATCTCCTGGTCACGAAAGGTGAGCGCGCCGGATGGATCGCTGAAGCGGCGGAGGAAGCAGGTTTGGCTCGGGACCGGATCATCGTCACCCATACTGTGCAGGACATCGTCAATCGAATTCGGCCCCGTTTGACGCCGGACGATGTGGTGCTGGTGAAGGGCGACGTGGAAACACACATGGAGGACGTGGTTGAGAAGCTTCTGGCGGAGCCATCGGACAGCAAGCGCCTGGTCCGACGGGTGAAGGGCCTGAAGGTTCAGACACAGCGTCCAAAGCGTCCCACGTGGCTGGAGGTAGATTTGGAAGCCGTGGGCTACAATGTCCAACAGATCAAGAGGTTTGTGGGACCAGCAGTGGAGGTCCTGGCCGTGCTCAAGGCCGACGCATACGGGCACGGCGCTGCAAAGGTGGCACGGACTGCTCTCAACAACGGAGCCTCCTGCTGCGGGGTTGCGTCGGTCAACGAGGGGATTCGCCTGCGGGAGACAGGGATCGACGGTAGGATCCTGGTCCTGGGATACACCCCAGCCTGGCTGGCAAAGGAAGCTCTGCTCCACGATCTCGCGTTGACGCTCTATGATCCAGAAGTCGCGCGGATCTACAGTCAGGCCGGGACGGAGCTCCGGCGTACTGCGCGCGTTCACATAAAGGTGGACACAGGTATGGGGCGCCTGGGGCTGCTGCCCGACCAAGTGATCCCGTTCGTCGAGGAGATTCGCGACCTGCCGAGCCTCGAGCTGGAGGGCATATTCACCCACTTCTCGGTGGCGGATGATGAGGACCTGGACTACACACGCTGGCAACTGAGCCGGTTCCAAGAGGTACTGAGCGGCCTCGAACACAGGGGGATTGCCTTTCGGCTGGTCCACTGCGCCAACTCAGCGGCCGCTCTACGGCTCCCCGAATCCCATTTTAACCTGGTGCGGTTGGGATTGGCGATGTACGGGCTACAACCCTCCGGCTGGGTCGCACTTCCGACCGGGTCTCGCCCGGCGCTATCCTGGAAGACGAGTATCGCTCAGGTGAAGACCCTGCCGCCAGGCAGCTATGTGAGCTACGGAAACACTTATCGGACCGCGACGGAGGAGACGATCGCCGTGATTCCAGTCGGCTATGCGGATGGGTTCCGTCGTGCGCCAACCCGTTGGCAGAGGGTGCTGATCCGGGGGCAGCGGGCCCCCATCGTCGGCACAGTATGTATGGATCAGACGATGATCAACGTGGATGGCATTCCGGGGGT
>SKLM01000301.1 GCA_007123205.1 Thermoflexales bacterium | reverse complement strand
CTCGCCTTTCGCGAGGGTCCGGTGGTCCTTGACACACTGGAGAAGCTGACGGAGTCCCCCGACGTCCTGATCTTCGACGCCCACGGACTCGCCCATCCGCGCCGCATGGGATTGGCCACCCATCTGGGGGTCCTTCTCGATCGTCCCACCGCGGGCTGCGCCAAGTCCGGTCTTTGCGGCGACTACTCCGCACCTGCCACTCAGAAGGGGAGCTGGACGCTCCTGCGCCATCGGGACGAGGTGATCGGGGCCGTGGTCCGCACCCGAGAGGGGGTCAAGCCGGTCTTTGTCTCGGTGGGCCATCGCGTCGATCTCGAGTCCGCCGTGTCGGTGGTTCTTGAGTGCACGACCCAGTACCGACTCCCAGAGACCACTCGCCGGGCGCACCGCGTGGCGGCAGGACAGCCACCGGATCGCCTCGAACCAGCGGAGCCATCAGCCCGATGCCGAATCCAAAACAGAGAGACGTCGTCGAAGATCCGAGCGGAGACCCGATCGCGCGGGCAGCCCGTCTGCTTCGAGAAGCGCGGTACGCCGTCGCGCTGACGGGCGCGGGCATCAGCACACCGTCGGGCATCCCCGACTTCCGCTCTCCCGGCAGCGGCCTCTGGGAGCACGTTGACCCGCTGGAGGTCGCTTCGCTGTGCGGCTTTCGGCGGCGACCGGAGGCATTCTACGACTGGATCGGTCCGCTGGCGGAGGTGCTAAGAGATGCCCGCCCCAACCCCGGACATGTGGCGTTGGCTGAGCTGGAGGCCGCGGGATGCCTGAAAGCGGTCATCACGCAGAACATCGATAACCTCCACCAGGCGGCCGGCTCGGTTCAGGTCCTCGAGGTCCACGGACACCTGCGGACGGCTACCTGCATCGAGTGCTATCGGGCGCGATCGACGGGAGCCCTGCTGCGTCGATTTCTCAGGGACAGGCGGATGCCGCGCTGTCCCGAGTGCCAGGGGGCTATGAAGCCCGACGTCATCCTCTTCGGGGAGCAGCTGCCCATCGACGTCATCAACGCCGCCCACGCCCACGTGGCAGCGGCCGATGTCATGATGGTCGCCGGCTCATCGCTGGAGGTAGCACCGGTCTCGCAGCTTCCGATGAGGATTCGCAGGCAGGGAGGGCGCCTGATCGTGGTCAATCTCGGAGCGACCTACGTGGACTCAGCAGCTGAGGTGGTCATCCACGATGACGTCGCCACGGTGCTGCCGCGTATCGCCCGAGCCTGCGGCTGTTAGCGAAGCAGGACCATCCTACCAGCGCGGGTTGAGAGCACAGGTGACGCCTCTAAGGTCCGCCTTCCGGGACTGATGCTAGAGGGGCTGGTCGCAGAACGTCTCAGGATCCAGGGTCACGTCCCCCAGGTGAAGAGTATCCACCCCGTCGAGGCTAGGCACCGGCGTGTACAGCTCGACCGCCTGACGGTGTGAGTCCCGGCCGGTCACGATCCCCAGTCCGAGCACGAAGCCCTGGGCGTCCTCCAGAGCCACCAGCCGATGGCGGGCGAAGGACGGCCCAGGAACCACGGCCCGGCCGCTCCAATCGACCTCCATCCGCCCGCTGCCCTCGAAGGCGCGTCGAAACTGCTCGGCCCGGTAGGCCCGGCGCGTCGCCACGTCACGACGCTGAACAGCAAGGGTCACCGATCGGTCCACGGCCCGTGTGCGCCCGCTGCAACGGAGAGGGACCAGGAGATGCTCCAACTCAGTCCCCCTCTGCAGCCCAATGACGACGCCGGGTTCTAACAGGTCGACGAGCGCCAGCTTGAGCGCCCCACCCCCCTGCTCCGCTGCCACCAGCCCGGTGGTGTCGTAGACGATGGCCGTGGCCCCATTCTCGGTCGCCCGCTGCACGAGTCTGTGCGCCCCGACCACGGTGGCCAGCATATGGCCTCGCGGCGAGACGCTTCCAACAAAGGTGCGAAAGCGAGGCCCACACGGAGGCCAGCTCTCCTCGGGAGCTCCCGCCAGGGCCAGCGTCATGGTCGTCGGAGGACCCAGCGTAGTCTGTCCCATGTCTCCATCGAGGAAGCCCACCCTCTGATGGTGTTCCATCAACCGCTTATAGAGGTACCGGGCGAACGTCGTCTTCCCCGTGTCCGGCGCACCGATGACGAGGATGACGCCCGCCATCGCCGAGAACGTCAGGTTCTCCCAGTCTGGAGGGACCTCGATCGATGCCACGGGTTGCTCCGCGAAGCGTCGCCCGGCACGGGGAATGCTACTGCTCGTGGATCAAGACCGACTCAATCAGATCGCCGATGGCGATGGAGTCGACGACGTCCGTCCCCTCGACCACCTCACCAAAGACCGTGTAGGCCCCGTCCAGGAATGGGGTCGGCTCTAGCGTGATGTAGAACTGGCTGCCACTGGAGGCCCGCTCCGGGTTCACCTGGTCGGCCCTGCGGGCCATGGCGATGGCGCCCTTCCCGTGCGTCAGCCCGATCTCCGCAGGAATCGTATACCCCGGCCCCCCCGCGCCAGTGCCCAAAGGGTCTCCGCCCTGGATCACGAACCCTGGCTCCACCCGGTGAAACGTCAGCCCGTCGTAGAATCCAGATTCGGCCAGGAAGACGAAGTTGTTCACCGTCTGCGGGGCTGCTGCCGCGTCGAGCTCGACCACGATATCGCCTCTCTCCGTCACGATGGTGGCCACGTAGTCCCGGTTAGGATCGATCACCGTCTCCGGTGGCGCGTCGTACATGTCGTTGCGGTCAGAGTTATTCTCAGGCATCGCATCCGGGTCCGCCGCACCCGGGTCCACCGGCTCGGTCGGCAGTGGAGTCGCCACTGGGACGTCCTCCTCCGCAGGGGGCGGGACCACCGGTGCTCCGTTGGATCCGGCAACGATCCATATGACGGCCACTCCCACCAGCACCACAGCGGCGGCACCGCCAATCCACCACCACATGCGATCGCCGCCCGACTTCTTTCTCATTGACCTCGGAGGGGGTGTCTTGCCGACTCGCTTACCATCTTTTCCCATACAACCTCCTCAACGTCACCACTCGAAATCTGCGCACCCCCATCTGGGCGGGGTTGCGACGGGATGACCAGCCCGATGTCGTTCATCAGGCCGGCGGGTCCAGATTATAGACCGAAGCCGCCATTTGACAAAGGAGGGGCAGCAAGACGAGAATCGCGCCATGGCTGCTCCGGGCGGACTCATCAATCCGCCCAGCCGCCGCAGGCGGCCCTACTCCCGCCCCGTCCGGCTCCACCACCATCTCACCCCACCTTCGCTGCTCCGCAGCGCCGTCG
>SKLM01000221.1 GCA_007123205.1 Thermoflexales bacterium | reverse complement strand
TATACGCTCGTTCAACTGGGCTATGGTGAGGAGGTCGTGGGCTACAGCCCAATCGAGGGCCTCCCAGAGCTTGGCCCAGGGGATATGGTCCGAGGGCTGCTGTGAGCGGCCGGCCCGCTCCCGGCGACGGCGGGCCCGCTCGTCGCGGTAGAGGATGTACGCCTTGGCGGTCCTGGCGTGGCCGCTCTCGATCAGCACCTTCTCCACCACATCTTGGATCTCCTCCACCGTAGGTACGTGATCCTGGGGGCTCCTATCCTCGAGCACCTGTACTACGCGATCGGCAATGGCCTCAGCCAACTCACGATCACGCCCACCCACGGCCACCGCCGCCTGATAGACGGCAGTAGCGATGCGCTGTTTGTTGAAAGGGACTACGGCGCCAGTGCGCTTGAGGACGTGGGTGATCCGGGACATGGTTCATCCTATGCTGGGCGGATCCGGGCTGCTCTACCGGAGGTCCGGGCGATGCGTCTGTGGGCCTGTAAGCGGATTCTACCCCCGGCACCGGAGGGCGTCAAGGACAGGAGTGGCGCCAGGGCACGAGAGAGGGGCAGAAGAGGGTTCGGGGTTAGGTAGTGGCTGACCGGGAGACAGGGCACAGCAATCGGGCTCAGGCCGAGGGGTAGGTAGTGGGGAGCTGGTTGTAGGCCATACGGCCACGGCGACGGTAGTCGTGCGGTTCTTGGAGGGTTTCCACAACCCGGTGAGCGTGGTCGCGTGGGGTGAAGGAAGCGGAGCGGCCGGGTTTGTTGGTGACCCGCGGTTGCTCGTCGAAGCAGACGGTCATGGACTCGCCGATGAAGCGGATCGGTTTCACGTGGCGGTTCTCCCGTCCGAATGCTGGTGGGGTTCTTGGTGGTCATCGCCTCCTCGTTGAGTTGCTGGGTCGGACCGATAATGGCGGGCAGCTCGCCGATGGCCCTAATGGATGCTCCGGACGAGGCAGCGTAGTTCACCACGGAGGAGGGAGCACGAGCAAGTAGATTAGGAGAACCAGCTGCAGGGCGGCGAAGAACCAGATCAGCCTGCGCATCCAGCGGTACCTGGGGCTCGTCTTATGTCCCGCGGCCACGCCCAGGAGCGCGCCGAAGGCGCCTCCCACGGCCGCCAGCCCTACGAGGATGGCGTTGGGGATGCGCGGCGCCCAGCTATGCGGCGCGACCCACTTGTCGACCCGGTAGAGGAGGAGGGTGGTGAGGTTGACAGCCACGAGGTAGGACCAGAGGAAGGCGAGACCAGTGCTTCGCTGGAGCGGATAGGCCACAGCAACCGTGAGGACAGCGGTGACCAGAATCCAGGTGGCATAGGGGCGGGTTCTCACGAAAGACCTCTGTGGGGGAAAGGACGGATCTAATGCCCCTGCTCCCGGATCTGGAGCAACACCACCAACAAGCCCAGACATGCCAGGGCGGATAGCAGGCCGTTAAGGCCGATGTCGCCAGGGGAGTATAGGGCGACGCCAACAGGGGCGGCAATGGCGCGGGTCGCAGACCCCACGGCACTGCTCAGCGCCATGACGGTGCCCCGCGCGTTGGCATTCACGCCCGATATCAGCGGCAGGAGGCCCACGATGGTAAACTCGAAGAAGAGGGTCATCAAAACGGTGCCCATCAGGGCAGCGGCAAGGCTGCCCGTGAGGTGGGGCAGCCCCAGATAGGCGAGGGCGGTGCAGATGACGGCCACGA
This sequence comes from Thermoflexales bacterium, assembly GCA_007123205.1. GTDB lineage: Bacteria > Chloroflexota > Anaerolineae > B4-G1 > B4-G1 > SKLM01. The sequence continues at coordinate 1,581 of SKLM01000221.1, read as the reverse complement.
TCAGGGAGCGACGCTTTCCCATGCGATCAGAGATGAAAGCGACGGCGAGTTCCCCACCCAGCTCCGCTGCCCCTATGATCAGGGTCACGAGGCCCAGGTCAGCGACGGAGAGGCCGAAACCGTCCTCCATCCAGGCTCCGTAGACGACGAGGATGTTGATCTGGGCGAAGCCGATGAGGCCGGCGGTGGCGAGGATCAACCGCGATTGATGGTCGGCCAACAACTGCCGGGTTAAGTCTGCCAAGGAGTTCACTGTCCCGTTGAGGTTCCACACGGGCGGACCGGTCTCACCCGTCGGGGGTCCGTCAGGGGGGAGGGTTCTCCACGTGAGCCACAGGATGGGGAAACTGAGGAGCCCGAGGAGGAGAAACGGAATCCGCCAGCTGACCGTATCGATGAGCCACCCGGAGAGCGGCATCGCCAGTAGGGAGAAGGACCAGGCCAGCTCTGCCAGACCGAGGGCCCGGCCCCGCCGCTCGTAGGGGACGCGCTGGCCGAGGAATACCTGCAGGGCAGGATCAAAAGCGATCTTGGCCAAGCTCATTAACGCGAAGGCCGCGAGGGCCACGCCGTACCGTGGGACGGCGGCCGTCAGCAGGGCCGCTAAGGCGAACAGCGCGGTCCCGAAGACCATGACCCTTCGTCCCCCGAATTGATCACTGAACACGCCGAAGATGGGACCGGCCAGCCCAACCAGGTTTGCAGCGCTCACCAGGGCACCTCCGGCGGATAGGGAGACGCCGAGGCCGCGGGCAATGGCCGGGAGGAAGAAATGGCTGAGCCGCAGCGGCACGTTGAGGGCGGTCCGGGCGATCACGATAACGGGGAGTCCGGTGCCCCCCGTGGTCACTGCGGGCCCGGGATCCGGCCGGTCAGACGGCGACTCAGGAGCCCGGGTCGGGTTTACGTCCTCGTTGCCAGAGAGATGGTCATGCATGTGTTCAGTCTTGCACGGTCAGATTTGTAGGCTGCCCACGAGGGCGTCGTCCCGAAGCCATGTGTCCGCGAATCCGCGGAGATAGCCGAGGGCAAGACAGAGCCGCAGCTGAGGGGCTACGTACTAGTGCTGCGGGGGCGCAGGCAGCCCAGGCGGGAATGGCCAGCTTCTATCGAGCCCGCGATGATCTCATAGCCCGCGGCTCCCCAGGCGACCCGCGTAGGTAGAGCTGGGCTGAAGGTCAGGTGAGCAGGGCGCCGTTCTCCGCGTCGTATTCGTCGGCGTCGCCGGCATTGAACCATTCGCCCTCGCCGGAGACGTAGCGATAGGCATGGCGTTCCCCTCTCTTCAGCGTGACCACCGCGCTATAGGTTTCGTTGTTGCGGTGTATAAGTGGGTCTGCCCGGGGATCCCAGTCGTTGAAGGTACCCGCCACGTAGGCGTCCGCTGCGTGGGGATGATCCTCGGGCAGGGCGAAGGAAATCTTGACCTGATCGGTGTCCTTCACCGTTCTTCTGCGAAGCATTGAATCCTCCTCATCATCATCATCACAAATCCCGACGGGCCGGACAGTCAGGACACGGTCGCCTGCGTCGTGAGACTCCGTTGCGCGGTTGACCGCCGCTGATCCGGATCCGCCGGCC
>SKLM01000331.1 GCA_007123205.1 Thermoflexales bacterium | reverse complement strand
TGTCTCGTCTACCGGCCGAGGAAGCGTATCAGGGCCGGCCAGCTGCAGGACGCCCTGGAGGGCGCAAATCGCTTGTTCTCACTCTTCCACGCCGCAGCCAGGGACGCGGAGCAGGCGTCGCCGGAGACCACAGGTGTGGGGCCTTCATCTGGATGAGCACCCTCGACCTCCTCGCGCCGCGGAAGAATCCGTAAGCGGCACGACTGCGCTCCAGGTTCGAGGACCCCCTGGCAACGGTCGCCCCACACCATCGACGCCGCGCTGGGAAAGCCGTGGACACCTCCCCGGTGCCGCGGCTGTCCCCCGGGCGCGAGCAGCCAGCGATCCTCCCGGAGCCGGAATGCCGGCTCCGGCGTCGGAATTCAACGTGACCTCGCTGGGGTGATGACTCGCACTTGATAGAGGGATGACAGCGTCTGCGCCACGATGACGCGGTGCTTTCGGCCGTCCGTGCGGCGGACAGCCGAGATCCGGATGGCCGAATCGATTCTGACCGTGCCCACAGACTTGTGACAAGGAAGACCTTGACACTCTGCGGGGACCCACTAGAATCGGGTGTGCGTGAGGACGCGGAGGCTTCTCACGGTAAGGGCGAGAGCACAAGACCAGATGGCCGTCCAGGGACGATGGATCTGGATTCTCCCCATCTCGGGCTGACGAGATTGATCGGGTGCCAGAGGGCTCACGAAGGCTGGTACTCACTGATAGAATCTGCTCGCCAGATGCCCGTATCTACGAACGGATGGCTCTGGCTTCGGCGATGTCCACTACATATGGGAGGGTAACCGATGAACCACAGAACTTACATCGAGTTAGAGGAAGAGTACGGCGCTCACAACTACCGTCCTCTTGACGTCGTCCTGAGTCGTGGAGAGGGCGTGTGGGTCTGGGATGTAGAGGGTAATCGGTACCTGGACTGTCTGGCGGCCTATTCGGCAGTGAATCAGGGCCACTGCCATCCCAAGATACGCCAGGCCATGGTGGAGCAGGCCCAGAAGCTGACCCTAACCTCCCGGGCATTCCGGAACGACCAGCTGGGCTTCCTCTACAAGGACTTGTGTGAGCTCACCAATTCGCACAAGGTGTTACCGATGAACAGCGGAGCTGAGGCGGTGGAGACCGCCATCAAGGTGGTTCGCAAGTGGGGGTATGAGGTCAAAGGTGTTCCCGAGAACGAGGCCCAGATCATCGCCTGCGAGAACAATTTCCACGGCCGGACGATCTCCATTGTCAGCTTCAGCACAGACGAGACGTCCCGCGCCGGGTTCGGACCCTTCACCCCCGGGTTCACCATCATCCCCTTCGGCGACGCAGCGGCCCTGGAGCGAGCGATCACGCCCAACACCGTCGCTCTCCTGGTTGAGCCCATCCAGGGCGAGGCCGGCGTGATCATCCCCCCGGAGGGGTACCTCAGAGAGGTGAGAGCCATCTGCAGCGAGCAGGACATCGTGATGGTCACCGATGAGATCCAGACCGGGCTGGGACGGACCGGGAAGCTACTGGCCGAGGAGCATGACGGGGTGGAGGCCGACTTGACGGTGGTGGGGAAAGCGCTATCTGGCGGCTTCTATCCGGTCTCGGCGGTGCTCTCCACCACCGAGATCTTGAGCGTGCTGCAGCCTGGCGAGCACGGCAGCACCTTCGGCGGGAATCCCCTCGCCTGCGCCGTGGCCCGGACCGCCTTGAGGGTCCTGATTGAGGAGGGTATGATCGAAAACGCTGCCGCAGTGGGGGCTTACTTCATGGAAGGCCTGCACCAGATCGACAACCCGCTGATCAAGGAGATCCGGGGCAAGGGCCTGATGATCGGAGTGGAGTTCTACCCGGAGGCCGGTGGTGCCCGTGCGTACTGCGAACGGCTGAAGGAGAGAGGTGTCCTGGCCAAGGACACCCACGAGCACACGATTCGCTTCGCTCCGCCCCTCGTGATCACCCGCGAGCAGGTCGACTGGGCCCTCGAGCGCATCACCGTGGTGCTGGGCACGAACTAGGGGAGAGGGCCAAGACCGCTGATCCGGGGGACGAAGCTCCTTCGGACCGAATTTGATCTCTCGAGACCTGGTGGGCAGTTCCACTGGAGGCAGAAGACTGCCAGGTCTCGAGAGATTGCCGATAGTGAGCGCCGGCATGACAGCGGGTCTGGTGCGCGAGCCCCCAGTGGATGTCGCATCCCACATCAACTCGCTTCCTTTGGAGAGACGATCGCCAGCAGCGGCGGCTGCCGCTGCCAGACCGTGAGTCGCGTCGAGCGTGTCCCCGCACCCTGGTCCAGCCCAAACCTGATTCCCGAAACACGATCGCCTCAACGCAGCAGACGAAGGCGAACAACACATGAACCGGGATGAACTGAAGGAGACTATTGTCGGGCCGGTTGCGGCCGTGCCCACGCCCTTCGACGAGGACTTCGAACTCGACCTGGGACGCATGGCCGCTTGACAAGGCTGTATCCTCTGATATAGTGCGCATGCCTGACAACACCTGCTATGACGCCCCACTCCCTCCCATTGCTGGAGCCACGTGTCAGGCAGCGGGGTTGCATCGCCGGTGCTGACTCAGGTAAAGCGATACCCGGTCACGTTTTGGGACAAGCACGGTCGTCACCGGCTTGGATAGAACATAGAACACTTGGAGACCTAACGGAGAAAAACACATGAACCGCGATGAACTGAAGGAGATTATTGTCGGGCCGGTTGCGGCCGTGCCCACGCCCTTCGACGAGGACTTCGAACTCGACCTGGGACGCATGGCCGCTGCCACCGAGTTCTGGGTGGAGAACGGTGCAGTCACTGGCAAGTCCGTGATCAAGGTGGCGGCAGCGATGGGCGAAGGGCCCATGTTGAGCGACGACGAATGGCCCCATCTGCTGCGGACGGCTGTGCAGGCCGCCCGTGGCAAGGCCACCATCGCCTTTGGCATCCACTACAAGGATACCAAGCGGACCATCGAGGACGCCAAACGGGCGCAGGATCTGGGTGCCGTTGCGCTGCAGATCACACCGCCGATTCACAACGATCCCACGCAGGATGACACGCTGCGCTACTTCGGCGCCGTATCGGACACCATAGACATCGGCATCATCGTCTACCTCAACCCCTGGTTTACGTACGGCGGGATTGAGACCGAGACGATCCTCAAGATGGCCGACCTAGAACAGGTCGCAGCCATCAAGTGGAGCGTCCCTGAGGGGGTCCCGTACGAAGATATGACGAAGTTCGCCCACATCTTCAATGTCCTCGACAACAGCAATGCCGCGGTCCGGTGTTACCGGCTC
>SKLM01000011.1 GCA_007123205.1 Thermoflexales bacterium | reverse complement strand
CCTGGGCCGATTCCATCGGCGCGGCTCAATTTCATGATACAGTGAAAGGGCCCGATGCACAAGTACGTTTAGTCCTCGGCACCATGCGCGGCCGTCTCAATCGATCCATACGACACCCGCTCATAGTCGCTCCGCCGTTCGCCCATAGCGATCGTAGCGTCCAGCCCCATCTTGGCCGTGCGGGCCTTCTCCCCCGGCAGCTGCGAGGCCGACGGATCGAGGCTGCTGCTCGGCTGATCCCGGAGCACCACCAGATCCCGATCGGCCTGGAAGCGAGTGGCGATGGCCCACTCCACGTCCCCACTGTCGTACACGTCGACGTCGCCGTCCACGACCACCACGTGCTTCAGGGAGCTGTGGCCTCGGAATGCCGCTTCGATCGCGCGGCGGCCATCGTCAGCGCGCCGCTTGTCGATCCGCACCACAGCGTGGAGCCACGACATGCCACCAGGCGTGACGTAGACCCCCGTGCAGTTGCACACCCGATTGACCTCGGAGAATATCGTCGGCTCGCGCGGCATGCCCATCAGGTTCTTGTGTTCCATCCCCGCGGGCAGCAGCGCGTGGAAGACCGGATCACAGCGGTGGGTGATGTGATCGACCTCGATCACCGGCTGCTCCCGCACCCGATCCATGGTGCCGGTCAGATCCGGAAAGGGCCCTTCGCACGCCACGGCCTGGGTGATCCGTCCCTCCAGTATCAACTCCGCATCCGCCGGCACCTCGAGATCCACAGTGTGACACGACACCAGATCGATCGGTGCCAGCGCGTGAGCGATGCTCAACTCATCGACGTGCTGGTCGGGGCTCATCGCCGCCGCCAGCAGCACCTGAATCGGCGCCCCGACAACGATGGCAACGGGAAGATCGGCGCCTCCCCGGGTCAGGGCCGTGTGTGTCCCCCGTCCCTCCACGATCCGCGCAGCGAACCGCCGTTCGTCCAATCGCATCAGCCGGTGGAACGAGATATTCCTCCCCAGGCGGGGATCCTTGACCACAGCAACGCCCGCCGTGATATAGGGGCCCCCATCATCCGGATGGTAGCGCGGGATCGGAAGACCGCTGAGGTCGGGAGCCGCGATGACCGCCTGACACGGACCCTGATCAACCAGGGGAGGGATCTTCGGACGCTCCAGCGCCTCTGCCATGCGGGGAATCAGCTCCCCAACACCACAGCCCAGCGCCGCCGCGAAGTGTTCCCTCTGCGCACACACCCCCGACACGACCCGCCATCCGGGATAGCCGCTCAGCTGTGGGACGAGCAGCGGCTTGCCGTCGAGCCCGGACATCAGACGCGCCAACTCCAGGTGCGGATCGACAGCACCCTCGACCTCCCTCAGCATCCCCTCGCCCCTGGCCCACAGGAGAAAGCGCCGCATGTCCATGGTCACCGCCCTCCCCTCTACTTGCCGCTCACCCCGTGGCTACCACCTCTCCCGGTGAACCCGAGTCTCATCGTACTGGGTCCGGGGCTGCTTCTCCTCTGCCGGGTGACCGATGGAAATCAGGTTGAGCGGGGTGATGTGATCCGGGAGGTGTAGCCGCTCGCGGATGGCTGCAACCCGCTTCTCTCGCGGATAGACACCCAGCCAAACGGCACCAAGTCCCCGGGCTGTGGCTGCGAGGAGTAGATTCTCCGTCGCCGCGCAGCAGTCCTGCACCCAGTAATGCTCGCTCTCGGCAACGTCGCCGCAGACGGCGATGCACAGCGGGGCGTCAAAGAGCATCTTGCCGTAAGGATGTGATTCGGCGAGACCATCTAGCGCCTCTCGTTCGGTCACCACAACAAACTGCCACGGCTGCCGGTTGGAGGCAGACGGGGCCGCCATGGCAGCCTTGAGCAGCATCTCGATGATCTGCTCATCGACCGGCTCCTGTGTATATCGGCGGATGCTACGTCGCGCGAAGATCGTGTCCAGCAAGCTCTCACTCATGACAAGCCTCCTCCATCCCCAATCGGGCTCGCTCTTCCTCAATGACGCTCTCATCCAACGTCTCAAACAACGGCTCCGGCTGCCGCAGCACCTGCCCGGGAGCGAGATGGCTGGGCTGCCATTCTCCCACCGCCGGAGCGGGATCGTAGCACAGCGCCTCGTGAACCCGGCCCCCGGCCTCCTCGAACGTCTCCGTGTACTGTCTTCCGAACAGCTGGCCCTCATAACCCAGGATCTCGTGCAACCGTTGGGACGAGAAGGGGAGGAAGGGGGCGAACAACACCTTGAGCGAATCGATGGCCTTGAGCACCACGTATATCGTCGTCCCCGCAGCTTCCCGGTCCTCCTTGATCTGGAACCAGGGTCCCTTGTCGTCCAGATAACGGTTCGCCTCTCGAGCTAGATCCATCACCTCGCCCAACGCAGCCCGGAAGTGGCAGCCAGCCAACTGCTGACCCACCGAATCGAATGCCGCCTCGCTCTTCTCTAACAGCCTCTGATCCAGCTCGTCCAGTTCTTCCGGTGCTGGCACCTGCCCGTCGAATCGCCTGAAAGCGAACGTCAGCGCGCGATGCGCCAGGTTCCCCCAGGTGCCCACCAGCTCCTTGTTGTTCCGCTGGACGAACTCGTCCCACAACCAGTTTGTATCCCGGGTCTCCGGCATGGCTGCTGTCAGGTAATAGCGCAGCGCATCGGGATGGTAACGGTCAAGCGCCTCATCCATCCAGACAGCCCAATTCCGGCTGCCCGACATGCCGCGACCCTCGAGATTCATGAACTCATTGGCGGGAACGTTGTAGGGCAGGTTGAAGACCTGAGACGACGACTTCTCATACAGCCGTTTCACACCCATCAGCTCCGCCGGCCAGATCACAGCGTGGAACGGGATGTTGTCCTTGCCGATGAAGTAGACGGTCTTGGCTCCCGGATTGTACCACCAATCCATCCACGCTTCCGGGCAGCCCTTGTTGTCCGCCCATTCGACGCTGGCCGAGAAATAGCCGATCACCGCCTCGAACCAGACGTAGATACACTTTTCCTCCCATCCCCCCAGAGGTACCGGAATGCCCCATCGAAGATCCCGGGTGATGGGACGGCCCTGGAGACCCTCGCCCACGTAGTTGCGGGCGAAGTTGATCACGTTGGGGCGCCAGTGCTCCTTGTTCAACGCGAGCCACTGGGTCAGGCCCTCCCGGGCCAGCGTGGGAAGATCCAGGAAGTAGTGCTCGGTCTCGCGAAGCACCGGCTCGCTTCCGTCCAGAACACTGCGCGGTTCGATCAGCTGCTCGGGATCGAGAAGCGTATTGCACTCGTCGCACTGATCCCCCCGTGCCCCTTCGTAGCCGCAGTTCGGACAGGTCCCCTCGACATACCGGTCCGGAAGGAAGCGTCCCTGTTCGACGGAGTACATCTGCTGCTGCGCCTCCTTGTACAGGTAACCATTCTCGTATAGCGCCAAGAAGAATTCCTGGGAGACCCGGTGGTGGTTCTCCGTGTCCGTATGGGTAAACAGGTCATAGCTTATTCCCAGGCGCTGGAACAGCTCGAGAAAGCTCCCGTGAAACCGCTCAAACAACTCCCGCGGGCTCTTTCCCTCCTCCTCGGCCCGCACCGTAATCGGCGTACCGTGCGAGTCGGAGCCGGAGACCATCAGCACACGATGGCCGAGCAGGCGATGGTAACGGGCATAGATGTCGCCGGGCAGGTGCGACCCGGTCACATTCCCCACATGGATCTTCGCGCTGGCGTAGGGCCAGGCAATGGACACGAGAACATGTTCAGCCATGACGCTCCTCCTTGGGTGCTCCGACGAGATGCTCAATTCTAACATACTGTCCAGCAAGTACAATCAAGAACCGCCAGCGGGAGGGCTGGCGGTTCTTGCCGTGGGTCGAAAACGTGCAGAGACCTATCGCGAGCCGGCGTCCCCCTTACCAGCTCGCCACCCCAATCTCCACATCCGCATGCTGCTCCCGCAGCGGCCCCCCATCCTCATCTCACAAGTAGTCCTGCAGCTCCCGACTGCGCCGCGGATGCCGCAGGCGGCGCAGGGCCTTGCCCTCGATCTGCCGAATTCGTTCGCGCGTCAGCCCAAATCGCTGACCAACCTCCTCCAACGTGTGGCTGCACCCGTCCACCAGTCCAAAACGGAGCCGCAGGATGCGAGCCTCCCGCGGGCTCAACGTCGTCAACATCTCCTGGATTTTCTCAGCCAGCAACCGTTGCGAGGCATCTTCGGTAGGCATGGGGGTGGTGCGATCCTCGATGAAACTCCCCAGTTCGTCGCTCTCGCCATCCTCGCCAATCGGTCGCTCCAGGCTCATCGGTCGCCAGGAGACCCGGAGCATCCAGCGCACCTTGTCCGGCTCCAACCCCATCTCCTGCGCGATCTCCTCCGGGGTGGGCGGTCGCCCGCACTCCTGCTCCAGCTGGCGGGCGGCCTTGTAGAGCCGCCGGATGCGGTCCGACATATGCACGGGAACGCGGATCGTCCGGCCCTGGTCCGCGATGGATCGCGTGATGGTCTGGCGGATCCACCAGGTAGCGTAGGTGCTGAACCGATAGCCTCGCGTGTAATCGAATTTCTTGACAGCTTTCATCAACCCGAGGTTGCCCTCCTGAATCAAGTCCAGGAACGGCACCCCCCGGCCCATGTACTTCTTGGCAATACTGACCACCAGACGCGTGTTCGCCTTGATCAGGTGCTCGCGAGCGGCGATGCCTGCTTCGATCCTATTCTCAAGAAGCCGACGCTCTGCCCCGCCCGCTCCGTTGCTCCTCAGCACCTCCCGAGCCTCCCGCCCGGCCTCAATCGCCTTCGCCAAGCGCACCTCCTCATCTGTGCTGAGAAGAGGAACCTGCGACATCTCCTTCAGATACAGCCCGACCGTGTCATTCGTCGATATCCGGCTCAGATCCGGCGCCTCACTCCCGTTCGACGAGTCCTCCGTCGACGGCGAATCCGCTTGGCCTTCTGCTTCCTCCTCGTCCTCGTAGACCTCAATGCCGGCTTCCTGCATCAAGATGAAGATGTCGTCCAGGTGTCCTAGCTCCTCCTCCGCCTCTGGCAGTCGCTCTAGAATGTCGGCCAGGGTCAGATAACCCCGGGCCTCGCCCTTCTCCACCAGCTCATCAATGATGTCCATAGACTATCCTCTGATCACAGGAGCTCCTTCAGCGGGGCCAAGCGCGGGTCGACGCGCATCAACTCGCACTCACAGGACTCCTCGTTGAGATCCGCGCCACAGTGTGCACACAAGCCCTTGCACTCCAGATCGCAAAGATGCTTCATGGGGATGGCGAGCCACAGCAGCTCGCGGATAAGAGGGGCTAGATCAAGTTCGCCATCTTCGCTAACCGCGTAGATGGCGCCCGGTCTGGGATCGGAGCCGGCCATCCGAAACATCTCGGCGAGTTGTAGTGTAACGGGGAAAGGAAAGGGGGACAGACAGCGGACACATTCTGACTTCAGTCGCGATTCTACCGTTCCCTCGACAAAGAGCCCTCTCTCTACTCGGGTTACGTGGACGGTGCCACGGAGAAAATCGACCTCAAAATCCTCCAGCACCCGAGGTCCGGTGTCGATGTCGAGGGTGAGAGACCGGCCTAACGAGGCCTTGAGAAGACGAGAGACATCAAAAGTAAGCATTTGTAAATTGTAAAGAACACGCCAAACCTGGCCCACGGCTCACCGTGGGGAGATTTCCACGGACTATCCGTATTATAGCACACCTCAGGCCCAGCGTCAAGGATTTGCTCTATTGGGAGATACAGGATACCGAAGGGTCACATCGCCCACGCCATGGCCACCGCGGCGGCCCTGGCGATCATGATGGGTTCGTCTCCATCTGCGCCGAACACAGAACGTCGTTGGTAGCGGTTCCCCGGAGAGACGGACCGCAGTCCCGGCGGCAATGAGCCCCCGCCCGTTCCAGGGGCCGGCTCAATCGGCCCGGATGGTCGGACCAGACGATGCCCTGGGCCCAGGCTCTGACCTCGCCTGGGGCAAGCCCGCGGTCGGGACCAGCGACCGTTCTGCCGTTCTGGTACCGCCCGGCACCTTCAGCCCGTATGTGGCATCTCAGTCATCGGCGCCACCCCCGTCGGCCCGATGAGCTCGTCCACCACCAGACGCACCTCCAGTACAGTGTCAACGGCGAAGTCGATGCAGTGGTCATCGGCACCACCCAGCCCCCCGTCCTCGTGCGCGTCAACCAGCACCGTCGTCATGCCCAGGGCCTTCGCCGCCCGCAGATTTCGCGGAGAATCCTCCACCATAATGCACCCTGCAGGATGCGCCTCGAGTAGGGCCAACATGCGCTCATACGCTTCACGGCTGACCTTGTTCCGGAGCCCCACTTCCTGGATGCCGATCACGCGCTCGAACTGATCGGTCACCCTTAGGGCACGGAGCACTCGCAAGCCGTGCTCCAACGTCGCGTTGGTATAGATGACCTTGCGCAGCGGAATCTGGCCCAGCATCCTGGCAAGGGCGGGGTTGGGCTCCAGGTACTCCTCGACCGGAATGTCGTGCACGAAACTCAGGTATCGGCCGACATCGACGCCGTGCTCGGTCATCAGGCCGCCCATCGTGGTTCCGTACTGACGCAGATACCGCCGCCGCAACTCGGTCGCTTCCTGCCGGCTCAGATCCAGCTCCTTGCGTACCCAGGCCTGGATCTGGTCTCCGATGGCCTCCATGACCCCGCTCCCGCGCGGGTAAAGCGTATCGTCAAGATCGAAGACGATGAACTCGAACGCCATCCTGTTCTACCTGCCCTTTCCGGCCAGCGCCTCGCTAGCCAAGGCCGATCTCGGTCCGGCCAGCGATGCGTCTCAGAAACTGATCCACCGCGGCCTCAGTGTTCTCGATCTGCATGCGGATCGCCCCCACCGGGCATGTGCCCACACACCGACCACAGGCCTTGCACCGCTCGGATTCGATCCTCATGCGGCCGTTGGACGCCACCAGGGCGTCCACGTGACATGTCTCCTCACAGACTCCGCAGCGCACACACTCCCCCGTGACCTCGACGGTGAGACCCGGCAGACGGCCCACGATATCCGAGAACGCCGGCGGCCCCAGCCGTAACCCCTGCTGCACCGTGCAGCAGCATTCGCAGCAGAAGCATATCCCCACCATCTCCCGATAAGGGATCCCCAGCATCAGCCCGTCGAAGGGGGTGTGGACGACCAGGGGCACAAGGCCGATCTCCATCGCCCGTTGCACGTACACTCTCGCCTCGTCCGCACTCACGCATCGTCCCATAGACGGCCGAATCTGCCTTGCTCCGTCCCCTAGGAACAGACAGCCGAAGTCTTGGGGGAAAGCCTGGCAACCCTCTCCCCGCCGACACATACACTCGCTCATCAAAAAGCGGGTATCCACACCCTCGATCAGCGGCGTCAGCAGCGGGTAGGGCAGCACCACGCTCTCCGGCTCCGAGATCGTCTCGTGCACGGGGATGATGATCGCCTCACTGTTCAGTGCCCGGAAGAACGGCCGCGACACCCGCCTCAGCAGCGGCCTGTTCCCCAGTCGGTACAGAAGCCTGCTCAGCGGCCATAATGCCATGATGGTTTCGTAGAAGAGCTCAGACCGCGCCAAACCCATCCTCCTCAGGTGGCTTCAACGACCCACAAGTATACTCCGTCCCCCTCCCCTTGTCCAGTAGCCGTCAGCAGAAAGCCCCTGGGCAGGCCCGATCCCAGGGGCTGTACCGGCCGACACCGGCCGTTCAGTCGGCCGAACCGATTGCGGTCAGGAGCGCCTCTACCACCTCCCCCGGCTCCGCCACCACACACAGATCGGCCTTCTCGAAGATAGGCGCCTCGCGATCCGGGTGAATCGCCACGACGAACGCCGCACCCTCCATCGCCGCACGGTGAAAGGTATCACCCCTGATGCCCACGGCCAGGTACACATCCGGCGAGACCACGGTCCCGCGGACGTCGACCACCTGATCTGCTTCGATGAGTCCTGCGTCCCAGGCCCCCCGATCCCCTGCCAGGCGCCCCTTGAGCGCCTCTGCCAATCTCTCCACCTGCGCAGGATCACCCGCTTGACGACCCACCGCCACAACGAGCGACGCCTCCGCCAGACGCACCTCAGGCGGCCGGAATCCCTCGGCCAGACCAACGACCCGTACCGCCGGCTCCGAAGGCTCGACCTCCACCATCGTCGGCTCGCCCCGCCGATACTCGTCCAGAAACGGACCCGCGAACGCCCCGGGCTCGATGGTCAGAAACTGGGGTCGGGCCTCCGGGCAGGCTACGACCTCGAAGTACTCGCCCCCGTAGATGGGGATCGCGGCCTCCACGGTGCGGCCGGTTGGGTCCAGACTCACCGTCGTCGCGTGCTCGATCAGGCCCCCACCCAATTGCTGGGCCAGTCGTGGCGCCAGAGCGCCGCCGATCTCCGTCGCCCCCAATAAGACGACTTCCGGTGGCTCCTCCGCGAACAGATCGACCAGGATCCCCAGATGGGGCTCCAGACTGAAGGGAGATAATCCCTGGTGATCCGCAACCCGTACCCCGTTGACACCAGCCTGATACAAGGTCTCCGCCAGCAATCTGACACCATCGCCTAGCAGGGCCGCGTAGACGTACGCCCCCAGCGATTCCGCCAGCGTACGGGCAACGCCGATGGCCTCCAGAGTGACGGGTGCCATCTCGCCTCCTGCTGATTCGGCGACGACCCACACCCCGCCCCCGCCTTCGGCATCCTCAAAGGTCTCCTCCTGCTGCGCCATCACCAGATCAAGATAGGAAGCATCCATCCCCGTACCTCCTTCACGCCCCGCGCAGCCGAGCCCGCAGTGCTTCGGCCACAGCCTGGGCTACCTCCTCTGTGGTCCCCTCGACCCGGACCCCCAGCTCCCGCTCCGGCGGGAAATCGCGCCCCCGATTCTCCAGCAATGGCACCAGTCCCTCTGGATGCAGCAGGTCAGCCACATCCCACCGGAGGACTGCCTCGCCCATTCCCCCCTCTCCCCGGTAGACGTTCACCAAACGCGCCCCGTCCGGATAACGGGGCTCCAGCGCCCGTCCCGGCACCGTCACCACGGCCGGGAGATCCGTCTCTACCACCACGTAGTCATCTCCATCCCGGCGTACCGCCCTGACCCGCCCATCAACGATCTCCACCGACCACGCCCCTACGATCTGGGGCCATCCCAGCGCGCCGGCCAGCCGCGGCCCCAGCTGGGCCTGAGCTGTGTCCAGTGTGGTCATACCAACCAGGACCAGGTCAGCCCCTCCCAGCCGGTCGACCACGGCCTGCAGCAGCCGGGCCGCCACACCATCGTCGGCGCCCGCGAAGCCCTCACCGGACAGATAGATCGCCCCATCGGCCCCCATGGCGAGGCCCCGGCACACCGTATCATCATCCGGTTCGGGCTGCCCGGACACCACCACGACCTCCGCACCGCCAAGATCCTTGATGCGCAGGGCAGCTTCCAGGGCGGAGTGGTCACCCGGCTGTATCAGATACTCCTCACGGTTGATGAAGAGCCGCCGAAGACGCCTATGGGCCACAATGCCAGCGGGGTCAAGAACTCGTCGCAGAATGACCAAGATGCGCATAGACTCCTCCGTTCCTACGAGCCGCCCGGCCTGAGGGGGCCGAGTCACACCGGAGTGAGGCGCCAATCGATATAGTTGCGCCACTACGGACTGATCCGCACGCCGTGCTCGCGGAATATGCGTGACGCGATGACAATGCGCTGGATCTCATTGGTGCCCTCAAAGATCTCGGCAATCCGGGCATCCCGGAAAGCTCGCTCGATGGGATAGTCCCGGGAATAGCCCAGGCCGCCGTGGATCTGCACGGCTAGGTCAACAGCTCGCGAGGCCACCTCCGAGCCGTACAGCTTGCACATGGCGGCCAACTCCGTAAACGGCTGCCCCGTGTCCACCATCCAGGCCACGCGGTAGACCAGGCTGCGCAGAGCCTCTAGCTCCGTCGCTATGTCGGCGATCATCCACTGGATCGACTGTTTCTGCGCCAGCTGGGTGCCGAACTGCTCCCGGGTCTTGGCCCATTCGACCGACCAGTCGAGGGCCGCCTGCGCCCCGCCTAGGCAGGCGGCGCCCAGCGTCAAGCGTCCCATGTCCAGGGACTTCATAAAAGTGACAAAGCCCTCGCCGACCTTTCCCAGCACGTTCTCGTGCGGCACGCGAAGATCGTCGAATACCAGCTCCGCCGTGCTCGTGCCCCGGATACCCATCTTGTCCTCTTCCCGAGCCACCTCGAATCCGGTCCAGTCACTCTGCACGATAAAGGCGGTCACGCCACCGCGGGCCCCCAGCGCCGGGTCCGTCACGGCCATCAGGGTGACCACATCCGCATAGCCGCCGTTGGTGATGTAGACCTTGCCACCGTTGACCACCCAGTTATCGCCATCACGCACTGCTCGGGTGCTGATGTTGGCCGCATCGGAGCCAGCGTTCGACTCCGTCAGCCCAAAGGCGGCAAACTGCTCCCCGCGCGCCAGGGGCGTGAGGTACTTCCGCTTCTGCTCGTCGGTGCCGTCGAGATGGATCGCCATCGCACCGATGCCGATATGCGCCCCCACGTTCGTCGCTGTCGAGGTGCACGCCCGCCCCAGTTCCTCCATCAGGATGCAGTAGCCCTCCTCCCCCGCTCCCATCCCGCCGTACTCCTGCGGGAAGCAGACCCCCAGGAGGCCGATCTCGCCGAGTTTCCGCATCACCTCCATAGGAACCCGATGCTCGCGGTCGATCTCCGCCGCAATGGGAGCAACCTCCTTCTCGACAAACGTCCGAACCATCCGACGCAGAGCCTTCGCCTCTCGAGAAAATGTGAAATCCATGGCTCCCTCCTCACGGCGCGATTTCGACGTCCCATCCTTCGAAGACCCTCTCCGCGATGCGCACGAGGTGCAGTTCGGTCGCTCCGCCGATGAGACCAAGGGCCCGCGCGTCACGGTACTTGCGCGCCAACGGATAGTCCTCCATATAACCGTAACCGCCCATCACCTGAACCATGCGATTGGTCACCTGCCGCGCCACCCGAGCGGCGAACGCTTTCACCACCGAGCCCTGCGAGCCCAGCCCCCCCGCTTGATCGAGCCGCCACGCACCGTGATAGACCAGATAGCGCAGGGCCTCCGCCTCGATAGCGCTTTCCGCCACGAGGTTCTGGATAGCCTGCTTCTCAGCGATCGGGCCCCCAAACTGGACCCGCTCCGTGGCGAATCGAGCGGCCACCTCCAGGCTGTCCTCAACCAGCCCCAGGGCCGCCGCGCCCAGCGCCACCGCCATGCGCTGTCCAGCCGCGTCCGCGATCTCCCGCCCTTCTCCTTCTTCACCTAACCGGTTAGCCGCCGGCACACGACAGCCCTCCAGGTAAACGGTGTTGAACGGAACGTTGCGCAGGCCCAGCGTGGGCTCGCGGTACCCCACAGTGACGCCGTCGGTGTCAACAGGGACCACGAAGGCCGTCATGCCGCCCGGGGCCTCGGCGAAGACCAGCAACAGGCCCGCCATCTCACCGTTCGCCACCCAGGTCTTGACCCCGTCGATCACATAGTGCTCTCCGTCCGCCCCAGCCCGCGTCTGAAGCCTCGATGTGTCACTTCCGGCATCCGGCTCCGTCAGACCAAAGGCGCCCAGACGGACGCCCGGGCCGCTGCCTCCGCCGGCCGCCAGCATGCCGAGATATGCCTCCTTCTGAGCCTCGCTCCCGTGTCGGAGAATCGACATCGCCACCAGGCTCACGTGAGTGCCCAGGGAGACGGCAACGGACAGACAGTCTCGACCCAGGGCCTCCATCAGCAGAGCGTAACTCACGAAATCCAGGTCCGCACCAAGATGTTCCTCGGGAAGGGTGGCCCCCAGGAAGCCCTGACGCGCCGCTTTCTCGAGTATTTCTGTGGGCGGCCTCTCCTCATGGTCCAATGCCTCCGCGACGGGCGCGATCTCATTCGTGGAGAAGTCCTCGAACATAGCGCGGAACATCTTCTGTTCTTCACTGAGAGCAAAGTCCATCACCACCCTCCTGCCGTTGGTTCAGCCCCCCCGTTGCCTCTCCTTCACGTG
>SKLM01000400.1 GCA_007123205.1 Thermoflexales bacterium | reverse complement strand
GCAGCGACGAGGAAGTTGAGCGGAACGAGATACCGACGGCTCATCACCTCCACCTCACCCAGCTCCCTGAGCGGATGGACGATGTGGTGGCGGGTGAGCATATCTACGTGTTCTGTGGGAGCGGGCTTCGTTCGATGATCGCGGCCAGCTTGTTGCGCCGAGCCGGCTATGATGGCGTGACGGTCGTGCTCGGTGGCCTGGCTGGGTGGTCCTCTGTGACCTGCCCACTGGAATAGAGAAAGGGCGCCTGGGGCGGTCGCGCCTTTCGCGGCAGCGCGAACACTGCGAAGGCTGGATGGCCCCTTTCGAAGGGAGGCGAAGGGCATATGGAAGAGAAGCAAGAGCGGGTGGAGCGAGCCACCATCATCCTGCACAGTGGGGAGATGGACAAACTGTACAGCGCGCTGATTATCGGCAACGGAGCTGTGGCCATGGGCATGGAGGCCTACATCTACTTCACCTTCTGGGGCCTTGAGCGCCTCAAGAAGGGCGGGCTGGAGGGGGGTAAGCTCTCACGGATGCACCTCCTCGGCCTCGGAAAGTGGATGATCAAACGGCGTATGCAGCAGGCCAACGTCGCCTCCCTGCGGAAGCTGCTCACGGATTTCAAGGAGTTGGGCGGGCATGTCATGGCCTGTGATATGACGATGGAGATTATGGGCATTGGTCGGGAGGATTTGGAGCAGGAATTCATCGACGAGTACTGCGCCGTGGGTACCTACATCCAGGCAGCTCGAGACTCGACAGTCACGCTGTTCATCTGATCGAGTCGAGGGCATCCGGCCCTTCTAACTCAGATGGAACTGTAGATGGCCGGCCTGGATGAACTTCAGTCAAGCTGGGTTGGACGCAAGGAGGATCTGTGAAGGCGAACCGAGTTCTCATGATGTTAGTCGTCTTGTCGGTTGTGACAGCGAGCGTAATCGCTGCGTGTGGAGATGTATCAGAGGAGGTAGCCGAGGACCCTATCTCGATCGACGGGCAGGTGCTCCTTGAGGAGCGCTGCACGGACTGCCATAGTCTGGGCCGCGTGACGGGAGCGGAGAAGACTCGTGATGAATGGGAGGATACGGTCACTCGGATGGTGAATCTGGGCGCAAGGCTGAACGATGAGGAGCAGACCGCTCTCATAGATTATCTGGCGCAGACGTATGGACCATAAGGAGTGGTGACATGGAAGAGTTCAAGAATTGGTGGAAGTGCTCCAACTGCGGCCACACGTTGCAGGCCGAAACGCCGCCCGAGGGCTGTCCCAGCTGCAAGGAGAAGTGTGCCTTCATAGACGCTACGTGCTACACGCCCGACTGCGGGGGCCCGGGCAACGTCAATCCGCAGATCGGTCGGTGACAATCGACTCAGCTGCGAACGGAGATAGAGCGATTACGATTGCCGGGCAGCAAGAAGGGAGGTTCCATGGCGGAAGCGCGAGGGAGCGTACCGGGGTCACTCGATGCTAGACAGGTGGTGTTCTACGGACTATCCACCTGCGTCTGGTGTAAGCGGACCCGGGCACTGCTGGAGGATAGTGACGTCGCTTTTGACTTCATCTACGTCGATCTCCTGCAGGGCGATGAGCGGCGAGAGGCTATCGAGAGAGTCCGTGAATGGAATCGGGCGGGCTCCTTTCCGACGGTGGTGGTCGACGGCCAGCACTGTGTGGTGGGCTACAAACCGGAAGAGATCAAGGAGGCTCTGGGGTTGTGAGCGACTGCGCGGAGGAGATCACGCCTGACGCAATAACCCGGAACCCGGTCGACGCCCTCTATGAGCGGCTAGATCGAGAGGCAGAGGCGTCCGGCTATCACCTGAACCCCGACGTTGAGTTCACCAAGGACCTGGTGCGGGGGCTCCTGGTGAATGAGAAGCGATACGGGTACTGGGCTTGCCCATGCCGCCTGGCGGATGGCGATAAGCAGAAGGATCTGGATATCATCTGCCCCTGCGACTATCGGGACCCTGACCTGCTCGACTGGGGGGCCTGCTACTGCGCGCTCTACGTCTCCGATGAGGTGCTGGAGCACCATAGGCCACTGGCATCGATTCCTGAGCGCCGCCCGCCGGAGGGCGAACGTGCCCAGGAGACGCCCGCTGTTCTGCCCCCTGGAGCTGAGAGCGAACGTCACGAGGATGCGCAGGTCGTGCCCGTCTGGCGCTGCCGGGTCTGCGGCTACCTCTGTGCTAGGGAACGCCCGCCCGGTCGGTGTCCGATCTGTAAGGCCAGGTACGACCGATTCGATCGATTCTGGTGATGTAGTTGGGGAGGGTTGGTATGTCTGGGGGCGCGGGAGCGATCGATCTTCCTCCTTCGGGAATCTAAAGGTCAGTGCGACATTGAAGGATTGGAGCGATGGGTGAGAATCAGGTCATTGAGTTGATGCTCGATCGGAAGTCGATTCGTAGATACACTGATGAATCGCCCTCGGATGAGATCATCGAGACCATCGTTCGGGCGGGACGGCAGGCCCCGTTTGCCTATCAGCTCTGCACCCTGTTGCTGTCGCGGAACAGGGACGAAAACCCGTTTAGGGCGCCACTCTTGTTCACCGTCTGTGTCGACGTCCATCGGCTGGAGCTGATTATGGCCCACAGGGGCTGGGATACGGCTGAGAGCGATCTCTCCCTGTTGCTCTTCGGAATTCAGGATGCAGCCTATGTGGCGGAGAACATGGTGATTGCCGCGGAGAGCCTGCGGCTGGGCAGCTGTTTCCTGGGTGGTGCTCCCTACGCAGCTACGGAGCTGATCGAGAAGTACAGCTTGCCCCAACGGGTGTTCCCTCTGGTCCAGCTGGCCATGGGATATCCGGCGGAGAATCCACCGCCCCGCCCTCGTTATCCGCTCTCCTTTGTGCTCTTCGAGGACGAGTATCCGCAGCTCGACGCGGAGTCCGTCGAGGCGGCGATGGAGCAGATGGACGAAGGATACCTGGCCCAGGACTACTATCGCAGAGCGGGCTATATGGTTCCGCTTGAGAGCGACCGGGAGGAGACCTTTACCTTCGAAGACTACAGCTGGACCGAGCACATCTCCCGGAAAGCCGGTCAGTGGCATTCCTCACCGTGGGATCTGATTGAGCAACTCCGGGCGTGCGACTTTCAGATCCCTGCAGCCTTCGAGGAAGAGGCGGAGTAAGTATAGCCAGGCGGAGTCGGTATCCTCAGTGATCGGTTTGGGGTAACTCGGGAAGGCCCCGTGCGTGTGTCGGCGGGGTCCACCTGAGCTCCCTGCGTCACCGAGGGCTCGGCGATCCGAGGAAACTCGGGCGCGGTTCCCATAGGT
>SKLM01000287.1 GCA_007123205.1 Thermoflexales bacterium | reverse complement strand
TGGGGCGCCAGCTGGTACGGTGCTCCGCAGCGGATCGGCGGCAAGGTGGCCCAGGTCCTGGGCGCTCGCCCCCACGAGGTGATCATCAGCGACTCCACATCCGTCAATCTCTTCAAGCTGGTCGTGGCTGCCCTCCGATCGAGGCCGGACCGCAGACATATCGTCAGTGACGAGCTGAATTTCCCCACAGACCTGTACGTCGTCCAGGGGGCGATAGACCTGCTTGATCAAGGCCATTCCCTGACCCTGGTGTCCTCGCGAGACGGGATTGCGACCGACCAGCAGGCAGTGCTGGACGCCATCGATGAGACCACAGCCCTGCTGACTCTCTCCCATCCAACCTTCAAGAGCGCCTATCTGTATGATGTCCCGGCCATCACTGAGCGGGCCCACAGCGCAGGCACACTGGTCCTGTGGGACTTCAGTCACGCCGTTGGTGCGATGCCCCTTACGTTGAACGATTGGAACGTCGACCTCGCCGTCGGCTGCACGTACAAGTTCCTCAATGGCGGGCCGGGGGCACCGGCCTTCTTGTACGTCCGCGAGGACCTCCATTCCGAGCTGCTCTCCCCTATCTGGGGCTGGTGGGGCCATCGGGCTCCTTTTGCCTTCGATCTCGACTACGACCCTGCTGCCGATCTCACCCGATTCCTGGCCGGCTCACCGCCCTGCCTCTCCCTCCTGGCCATCGAGCCTGCTATCGAGCTGACGCTGGAGGCGGGCATCGAGAGGATCCGACGGAAGTCGGTGGGACTAACCTCCTATCTGATCGCCCTCGCGGACACCATTCTCGCGCCCTTGGGTTTCGAGCTGGGTTCCCCGCGCGATCCGGCCCGCCGGGGCTCTCACATCAGCGTCCGTCATCCAGAGGGATACCGCATCACCCGGGCCCTGATCGAGGAAATGCACGTAATCCCCGATTTCCGTGAGCCCGATAACATACGGATAGGCATGGCGCCCCTCTACACGTCGTATGCCGAGGTTTGGGAGGCCGTCGATCGCATCCGCCGCGTGGTCGAGGAGGAACGTTACCGGGCGTACTCGCCGGTCCGTCAGACCATCACCTGATCAGCGTTTCGGGGCCGGTCGACTCTGGCGAGGCTCAGCCAGGCTGCACCTCGAGGAGAAAGTGAGAGAGGTCACCATGGTGGGTGTCCTGCACAACCTCCACGCCTCGACCTTTGCACCAGTACCTTGACACCCCAGTCCGCAGAGGTATACTCGATCAAAGGCTATCCGGTTGGTTCCGGGTGAGGACGAACATCGCTAGGAGGTAGGGATGTATACTCGAGGAGGATTTCGGACACTGACAGCGATCTGTGGCTGGGTGCTGTTTCTCTTCGGTTGTTTCACGCTCCTCGACGGCACCCTGGCCCTCGTCGGTGCCGGGCCGTGTTGGATCGTCCGCCTCGGTATGGCGCTCACCGCGTTCCTGCTGACCAGCGTGCTCGGCCTCTGGTCTAGCCACGCCCAGCTCAGGGGGCTAGCCACGATCTCCGCCTGGATCGTGTTCGGGTTCGGCGGCCTGGCTCTGGCTTTCGGCACCTACTCTCGCTTCACCCAGTTCGACACCTTCAAGGTGTGGCAGTGGTCGTTGATTCTGGGTGGCATCGCTGTGTTCCTGGCCGCCGTGATCGCTCTGCTCAGCGACAGGCAGGAACCACCGGCTGACGACTGAGCGGTCAGGCGCGGGGCTATGCTCACCCTCGACATCGACCCCATCGCCTTTGTCATCGGTCCGGTCGCGGTACCCTGGTACGCCGTGACCCTCATCGCGGCGGTCGCCGTCGTGGTGGTCGTGGCCCGTCGGGAAGCCGGCCGGCTCCGCTTCCAACCCAGGAGCTTCTACCTGGCAGCCCTATGGATGATCGTCGCCGGGCTGCTGGGAGCCAGGGTCGCTCACGTCGTCGATTGGTGGGACTACTACTCAGCCCATCCGGCCCGGATCCTCCGCCTGGAGGGCTGGGCGCTCTATGGCGCGATTCTTGGAGCGGTCTTCGCCCTCTGGCTCTACGCCCGCGCGAGCCGCTCGTCCTTTGCTGGCTGGTCCGACGTCGTCGCCGCCGGCGCTCCCTTGGGGCAGGCCGTCGGCAGGGTCGGTTGCCTGATCCAGGGCTGCTGCTACGGCCTGCCCACCTCCCTACCCTTCGCCATAGTCTATGCCCACCCCGACAGCTACGCCCCCAGGGGAGAAACGCTCCATCCCGCCCAGCTCTACTTCCTGCTGTGGAACCTCATCGTCTTCGGGGCACTTCAGCGGTTGAAGGGTAGACTGACTCAGGAGGGCGACCTGTTCCTCGCCTACCTCGCCCTCTACGCCGCCGGCGACTTCGCTCTGAGGTTCCTCCGACCGGGAGACCCGGTGGTGCTGGGCCTCCAGCAGGCCCAGATCATCGGCCTGGTGGTTCTGATCGCCGCCGTGGTCATACTGGCCGGCAGGACCCTGACAGGAAACACGGAGCGCGTGTCGCGGCCCCAAGGCTGAAGCTGCCGACGGGACGACCTGGGTGTTGCGACCCGTCCGACCCTGAGCCGGTCGTCTCCCGGCCCAACCCCGCTCTGCAACCCGACCCCCGCAGGCCCGCCGGGCATCACGCCCCACTTTGGTCACCCGACCGGCGGAGAACTGGAGCACCGCATCGTCTCTGTGGCTGAACCGAGAGCTGAAGGCCGTAGCCGCCCTTAGCGCCGAGACGCACCTTGACACGAAACCCGCTGCCAGTATACTGGCGCAACCACCATGAACATCAAGGACTTCCTGCTCAAGCTAGCCGGACAGGAGACGCATTACGAGGAGGTTGACACTGCGGTTACGGAGGCCTCGGAGCGGCTGATCCGCTTCTCCCTGCTGCCGCCGCAGGACGTACTGAGGGACCTCGATGCAAGCAGGGAGGGGCTGCCGGAATGGGCCGTGCTGCAGCGGCTCACCCGCTTCGGTAGGAACGAGTTAGCGCACGAGGCGGTTTCTCCCTGGTATCGACAGCTCCTCGCAGCCTTTGTAGACCCCTTCATCGGTATTCTGATCGCGCTGGCGGTGACGTCGCTTCTCACCGAGGTGATTCTGGCCCCACCGGCGGAGCAGGACATGACGTCGGTTATCATCATAGCCGTCATGATCTCGATCAGTGTGGGGCTCACCTTTGCCCAGGAGTACCAGGCCAGTCACGCAGCCGACGAGCTGTTAAGGCTGGTCCAACACACCGCCACGGTCCAGCGCGAAGGGACAGGCAGACACGCGGTGGCCACCACCGAGCTCGTTCCGGGCGACATCGTCCACCTGGCGGCCGGAGACATCATCCCAGCCGACGTCTACCTGCTGGACACCACTAGCCTGTCGGTCAACGAGGCGGCTCTCACGGGGGAGTCCCTGCCGGTGGACAAGGAACCGGGCCGTGACCAGGTCCTGGACAAGACGGCAAGAAGCGAATTCCTGAGGACGGCCAGCGCCCTCGACTTGAACAACATCGGCTTCACGGGGACGCACGTGGTGAGTGGGGCCGCGCGAGCGGTGGTCGTCGCCACCGGCAACGACACGTACTTCGGGTCCATGTCCCAGGAGCTGGTTGGACACCATCCGCCCACCAGCTTCGATAAGGGTGTGAACCAGGTGAGCGTCCTGCTGATCCGGTTCATGCTGGTCATGGTCCCCATCATCTTCCTGATCAACGGTCTGACCAAGGGGGATTGGTTCCAGGCGCTGCTCTTCGGCCTCGCCGTTGCCGTAGGGCTCACCCCGGAGATGCTGCCGACCGTGGTCACCGCCAACCTGGCCAAGGGCACCGTCGAGATGGCGAGCCAGAACACCATCGTCAAGCGCCTGAGCGCGATCCAGAATCTCGGCGCTATCAACGTCCTGTGCACCGACAAGACCGGCACGCTGACCTACGACACGGTGGGGCTCGAATCCTACCTGACCGTAGATGGCGACGAGAACCTGGAGGTCCTGAAGTACGCCTACCTCAACAGTTACCACCAGACGGGGCTGAACAACCCCATGGATGAGGCGGTCGTGGCCCACGAAGACGTCCAGAAGATCGCCGGCGTGGAGCAGACGTACCCGAAGGTAGGGGAGATCCCCTTCGAGACGGCGCGGCGCCGGATGTCGGTCATCGTCAGGAACCCGGACGGCCGTCATCTTCTGATCTGCAAGGGAGCGATAGCCGAGCTCCTCTCTATCTCCACCGCAGTCTGGAAGGACGGCGCGGCCCTTCCCCTGACGGACGACCTTCGCGATGAGATCGCATCAGCAGCCGGGGAGATGAACGAGGCCGGACTGCGCGTTCTGGTGGTGGCCCGCAAACTCGGTGAGCCAAAGCGACACCATTACGGACCGGAGGATGAGAGCGATTTGACCGTAGTAGGGTTCATAGGCTTCCTTGATCCGCCCAAGGAGTCGGCGGGGCCTGCCGTCGCAGCACTGCAGAGCCGTGGGGTGAAGGTGCGGGTCATCACGGGGGATAATGAGATCGTCACCCGCCGCATCTGCCGGGAGATCGGGCTAGAGATCGATGGGCTGCTGCAGGGATATCAAGTCGACCACATGGCGGATGACGTGCTGCAGAAGGCCAGTGAGGAGGTCAACGTCTTCGTAAGAATGGCGCCGCTGCAGAAATCCAGAGTGATCGACGCCCTGAAGCGAAACGGCAACACGGTGGGATTCCTGGGGGACGGCATCAACGATGCGCCAGCCCTGCGCGACGCCGACGTCGGGGTCTCCGTCGATAACGCCGTCGACATCGCCAAGGAATCCGCCGACATCATCCTGCTCGAGAAGGACCTGCTGGTGCTGGAGGCCGGCGTCGGCCGCGGGCGGCACGTCTTCGGGAACATCATGAAGTACATCAAGATAACCGCCAGCTCGAACTTCGGGAACGTGTTCAGCGTGCTGGTGGCCAGCGTGTTCCTCCCGTTCACCCCCATGCTGCCCCTCCATCTGCTGATCCAGAACCTGCTCTACGACGTCTCTCAGATATCCATCCCCTGGGACCATGTGGATGAGGAGTACACGCACCGGCCGAGGAGCTGGAACCCCGCCAGCATCGCCAGGTTCATGATCGTCCTGGGGCCCCTCAGTTCGATCTTCGACTTCACGACCTTCGCCCTCCTGTGGTATGGTCTTGGAGCCAACACGGTGGAACAGCAGTCGCTCTTCCAGTCCGGGTGGTTCATCCTCGGGCTGGTGTCGCAGACGCTGATCTTCCACATGATCCGTACCAGCAAGCTACCCTTCGTCGAGAGCATCGCGTCGCGGCCGGTTCTGATTGCGACGGGGGTCGTGATCGTCATAGGTCTGGTTCTTCCCTTCACACCCTACGGCGCGGCAGTCGGCTTCCAGCCCCTTCCCGGCAGCTACTTTCCGTGGCTCTTCGTGACCCTGGTGAGCTACTGCGTGGCGATCCAACTGGTGAAAGTATGGTACATCCGCCGCTTCGACATGTGGCTGTGACCCTGTTGGGGGATTCGCACCCGCACCTGATACATGCTGAGAATCGCCGTCGAGTGCGCGTAGCGTAGAGATCCAAGAGTCTCGCCAAATGCTGGCGGCCGCTGGTCGCTGGCCCCCAGACGCTCACACCCCGAGACACGCAGGTGGCTGCCGAAAACCTCGGGGAGGGAAACTGATGGAGCCGAGTGAATCTGCACGCATCGCAGTCGGCAGCGATGAGGAGGAATCGCGGTGAACATCTTGACCTGGCTCGGCATTCTCGCCTGCCTCTCCCAGTCGGCGATCCTCGCCGGCCTGAATCTGGGGCTCTTCTCCCTCAGCAAGTTGGAGCTCAAAGTGGAAGCCGGCAAGGGCAATCCCAGAGCCCAACGGGTTTGGAAGCTGCGGCAAGACGCCAACTTCCTGCTGGTGACCATCCTCTGGGCCAACGTGGGCGTGAACGTGCTTCTGGCCATGCTCTCGAACTCGGTTCTGGCTGGAGTGGCGGCGTTCACCTTCTCCACGGTGGTGATCACCATCTGCGCTGAGATCATCCCCCAGGCTTACTTCAGCCGCCACGCTCTGGAGACCGCTGCCCTGCTCTCGCCGCTCCTGCGGCTGTATGAGCTCGTCCTTTACCCGGTGGCCCGGCCATCTGCCTGGGTGTTGGATACCTGGCTCGGGGGCGAGGAAATCCGCTACTTCAAGGAGCGGGATCTGCGGCGGTTGCTGTGGCTCCACGTGGAGACCTCCTCCACGGAAATCGATCTGGTGGAGGGACAGGGGGCCCTCAACTTCCTGGAGCTCGACGACGTGCCCTTGAGCGAGAAGGGCGAGGTGGTGGATCCAGACAGTGTGGTGGAGTTGGAGTTCGACGGCGCCCGTCCCATCTTCCCTACCATCGAGCCGAGGCCCGACGATCCCTTCCTTCAGGCCGTCAACCGCTCGGGCATGGGCTGGGTGGTGATCGTGGACCCCGAGGGCAAGCCGCGGATGGCCCTCAGTGCGGACGACTTCATCCGCGAGGCAGTCTTCGCCCCCGACCGTTTCAACCCCTATCGGCACTGCCACCGGCCCATCATAGCGGAGGACCCGAACACGACCATGGGTGAGGTCATCCAGCGCTTCGAGGTGCGGGCAGAACACACGGCAGACGACATCGTGGACGACGACGTGATCCTCCTGTGGAACGAGGAGCGGCGGATCATCACCGGGACGGACATTCTGGGACGTCTCTTGCGGGGAATCGCGCGCCGCTCGACGGTGACATCGCTGGAGGAGCAGACCCTCCCGGGCGCAGCCGGGGCCGCCGAGTCAGCCTGACCGCCCCGCCCTCACGGTGCGACGCACCTTCAAGGTGCGTTGCACCTGACTCGCATAACCCCCCACTCACCATCCAACCCACGCCTATGGGCTGGCTGCCTTCGCGTATCACGCCAGACTGCAGCACAGCTCCCTCCACACAGTCCCTAGCGCGTGGGAGCGAGCGTGAGCAAGTGAGCTGGCGCTCGGATAAGCCAGTGCGTTGATGCCGGCCGAGATCGCCAGGTGCTCCATCGCCACCTTACCAGGGCCGGGAGGGCGGGCACAGCCCATGCTGATCCTCCGCTCTGGAATCAGAATACGGGCCACGGCCGCGAGCCTGCCCACAACCTCCGCTGAGGGTGGCTGCGAATCCACCATCGGCGTCCCCGCCAACGGGTTCAAGACCACCAGGACCAGCGCCTCGGGATCAACACGGGCGATCATCTCCAGTGCTGATAGCTCCCCCCGAATCCGACCGAAGTGCAGTCCAATCACTACGTGCGGTGCGATGGCCAGGCCAGTCTCCTTCAGCAAAGCCAGCGTGGCGCTGTAGTCCTCCGGCTTCCTGTCCAGATGGTAGACCTGTCGGATAGTCTCCTCGTCGCCGATGACGTCCACCAGCACCTGATCCACCCCGACTGCTTTGAGGTCCCGGGCCGTCGCCTCGTCCGCCAGGCCGGTATGGACGATCACTTTGAGCCCCATCTCCTTGAGATACCCTATGGCGTCCAGGTGATCTCTCAGGGGTACGCGTCCGCGGCGGTCGGCGCCACCGCTCAGCAGCACCCCCTGACACCCTCTCGCCACCAGGTCGTCGGCCAGGCGGCGCAGTGCTGGCCCCGTCGACGCCGCATACATACTCTTCAGCAGTTGCCCCCGGCAGTGCTCACAGCCTAGACTGCATGAACCGCCGGTGAGGCTGATGGCAGCGAAGCGATGCCGCTTGTTGCAGAAGCCCTCCATCTGATACCGCTTGGCACCCGGCACCGCCAGTTCCAACACCGGCGGGAAGTGAGCCCGGCGCAACGCCCAGGCCTGCTCCAATAACTCCTCCCACGGCTGGCGGTAGAGCGCTTCGACGCTCGTCATCCAGGTCCCTCCAGAACCGCTGGGCGGTGCTCAGGGCCCAGCCCCTCTCGCAACTGGAAACGTATGAGGGCGATGTCCTCCACCCCCGGGGGGAAAGGGTAGTTCCGAATGGGCCTCGAGGGCCGTTCGTTGCCAAAGGGACGGTTGCAGGCCGCTCGGCTTGGAGGTCCAGCCCGACCAGGACAGCCAGAGGTCATGAAAGCCGATCCATCAGCCACGATCTCCTCGGTGTCCAGCCCGAAGTTCGCCACCTGCCCGGCTTCATTGAACCTCATTGCCTCGACCCGGCCCCGCTCGTGGTTGATGATGTAGCGGGCCAGCTGCACGCGGCGATACTGCCCGTACCCTGGCTGAGGCCAATCACCCACGCCGGTGCCTGCCTCGGGGAAGAAGCTGAAGAGATGGGTGTGAGCGCCCAGGTCGTGGGCCCTCTGAATCGTCCCGATCAGCTCTCTCTCCGTCTCGCCCAGCCCGACGATGAGGTGGACACCCACCTGGTACCGCCCGAAGACCGCCACCGCCCCCTCCACCGCCCGCCAGTAGTGATCCCAGCGATGCGGGCCACCAACTCTGTCCCGTCGATGGCGGTTGAAGAGCGCCGGCGTCGCGGCATCAACCGCAATGCCGGCCATGTCGGCCCCTGCCGCCCGCGTCTCGGCCAGCTGCGCTTCAGGATCGGCCAGCAGGGTGGGAGCGATGAGAGCGCTGATAGGCAGGTCGAGCTCCTGGTGCAGCCGGGCGACGACGGTATTCAGGTCGTCGAAGGCCCGCCGGTGGGTGATCATCGAGACGCAGGCCCGCTCGAGACGCCCATTTGCGGACCGACCGTCCAGGCTGGCCCTCGTGCGGGCGATGATCTCGTCCAGGCGATAGGTCGGCCATCGGACCCGGATGAACGTGCGCCTGTCGGCAGCGGTCAACTCGCGCCCGCTGGAGAGTCCGCAGTAGCTGCAGCGGCCCAGACAGCCGTCCCCATAAGTAAGCAACAAGTTGAGGCCCGTCAGCCGCGCGTCGCGACGGAAACGGCCTCCCGCTAGACCCAGGGTGATGGCCGCTGCCAGACTGGTTTGGACGTACTCGGGGCTCTCCATAAACGTTTCTCCTCATCACTAGATCCATTCGGCTGCGCTTCGTTCCGACACGTATGGCCGCCACGTGGGCCTCATACGCTCCCCGTGGTGCCAACCTTGACCGTCCGATGCCGGCACCATGCCTGTCCCCGACCCACCGGTAACCGGCCGCGTCGTACACACCGGCTCAGGCCAACGCCCTTCAGTCGCTCGCCCCCTCTCAGGGGGGAGACGATCCCGTCCTCCGTCCGTAGGCAGGGAAAGCGACCCAGGTTCGGCGCAGAAGCGCGCTCAGGGCAGTCGGGTTCTGAGTCCAACCCCGGGATAGCATACGCCTCTTCGTCACTGCGTGAGCCAACACGCCCCCCAGATAGCCCCGCCATTCCCGCTCATACTGCTCGAGGGCCGCCGGGTCGCCACACAGGGCGGCTCTCGCCGCCGCCCGCCCGGCCATCTGCCCGCACAGGCAGGCGTTGGCCACCCCCGCCCCCGTGATGGGATGGGTCTGCCCCGCCGCATCACCAACCAGAATGATCTTGCCGCCGCAGGTGCGTGGCGGAGGCCCGCCGCACGGGATGGCCCCCCCGCTGCGGCCTATGACGTCCGCAGGCCGGACATCGACCCGGTCTAGCAGGTGCTCCAAAGCCTCGGCAGGGCTCGGTCCCGGCCCCGCCCTGCACACCCCTGCGCCCACGTTTGCCACATCCCCCTTGGGAAAAACCCAGCCATAGCCGCCGACATAGAAGGGATCGAAGATGACCTGAGTCGCCTCCATCGGTCTCCTCAGCTGCACCCGGCACTGGGCAGCCCCCACCATCAGATCCCCTGCAGAGGTCTCTCGCAGGCCCTGGGGACGCTTGAGGGACGCATTGTGACTTCCGGACCGCTCACCTTGGGCCACTGAAACACGCGGGGGCTCGCTGGCAGCCGAAACCGCCGAGCCGCCCGGCGCTTCAAGCCAGCTCCTTACTGTTGAGTGGGGTCCGTCGGCTCCCACGATGATCTGAGCGCCAATCTCGAGCTCTCTCCGGCCCTGCCTCACCACGAGGCCGTCATCTGTGAGCTCCAGAGCACGGGTACCCACTCTGATCTCGGCCCCAGCTCGACGAGCAGCGGCCGCCAGCCCCTGGTCGAAGCGGTCGCGATGGATCACGTAGCCAGCAGCCGGCGTCTCCACGACCTCCCCATCCGGTAGGTGGGTGTGCATCACCCAAATCTCCTGGCCCACCACGTCTGGCGACCAGGGCACGCAGCGACGGAGCTGGACGGGCACATACTCAGCACACTGCACCGGTAGGCCGATCTCTGGATGCCTCTCCAGGAGAAGCACCCGGCCCGGGCATTCAGACCCCTCACGAGCACCGGCCAGGGGCCTCACGCTGGAAGCGGCCGCCAGGGCCGCTGAGCAGCCGGCCGGCCCAGCTCCCACGATCACCACGTCATAGTGATCCATACCTGAGTCACATCGCTCCATTCACAACCCGAGCCACCATCTTCCTCAGCAGTTCCATGCGCAACTCGGTCTGGTTCTCATACTGGCCGCGGTACGCCTGCTGCTCCTGGCCCAGGTCGTAGCAGGTGGAGCTGTCCAGATCGACCAACACCCCGGGCAACCCGATCCGCTCGAAGTCGGCCTGATGCTTGGCGTAGAAGGCCTCGCAGCAGGCACCCACAAAGGCCGGGGCTCCCCGACGGCGGCAGTCGGCAAGCACCTCCTCCAGGTTCTCGTAGTTCTGAATGGTGATGGGGACCAGATCATACTCCTCGGCCAGGTCATAGGCCTCACCTATGTCACACAGGCCGCAGCGGGCACATCCTTCACGATACCGGTATTCGCACTCCGGCGGCTTGGCGCAGTATGGCAGCAGAAGGTGCGACGGACGCGGTATTTCCGCCAGCCCTTTGACCACCGTGTTGAGATGGTTGACCTCCCTTAGTGCCACCCTCGACCGTCCGCCCGGGCCGTCCAACGCGAACTGAAGCTTGGTCAGCGCTTCCTGGAGCGTGTGCACGAAATCCTCGCAGGTGACGCCAGGGGTGCGCACGTCCCCGGCGGAGAAGACCTCCTCGACGATTCGTCGTACGGCCTCCGGTTCCGCCGCAGCCCCTTTCAGGCGGGCCTCCAGGTCGAAGATGGTCCGCCGGGGGTAGACGAAGAAGTCCCCCGTGAGCAGGGCCATCCGGATCCGCCGGGCCGGCAGATCCACAGCCAGGGAGGCGCGGATCAGCCCGCCGGGAGCTTTGCGGAGCGCCCGCACCTCCTGACGGTCGGCCAGGGGCCGACGCAAGCCGTAGATCCAGGCCTCCGAGCGGAAGTGCGGCAGCTTCTCGGCCAGCAACTGCTGCTCGGCCTCCGTCAGTGGCCCTGGGACGAGCTCCACCCCCAGGGTCTCCGCGAACCCTCTCACCAGCGCGGCCTTGATCTCTGGCAACGAGGGCGTGTGACTGAGCTCCCAGGACAGACACGTCACTCGTTCCTTGACCGAGGAGATCTCCTTATCCTTCAGTTTCTCGGTCGGGATGCGCAGGGCGCGCAGCATGGTGTCCACGTCGAAGTCGACCAGCAGGGTCCCCTGGAACAGAAACGCCCCGTTCACCTCCGTGCCGCCAGTGCCCGAGATCTTTCGACCATCCACCTCGATGTCGTTCTGAGGGCGGAAGGCAGCGTCGACGCCAAGCGTCTTCAAGCCCCGCACCACACCCTGGCACAGACACGCGTAGAGGGCCTCCGGGCTCCGCGGAAGGTTTGGATGGTTCACCGGGGCATAGATCTCCCATCCCAACTGCGATTCGTCCCAGAAGAGCGCTCCCCCCCCGGTGACGCGGCGGTTGATCTCGATGCCGTTGGCGCGGCAGAAATCCAGCCGCACCTCCTGCTCCACTGCCTGGTGGTAGCCCACCAGCGTGCACCGCGGCAGGAACTGGAGAAAACGTAAGGTGTTGGGCACAAGTTCCCGGCTGCGCGCCTCAAGGATAGCCTCGTCCAGCGCCATATTCTCAGCCGCTGCCCGCGGACCGGTGTCCAGTAGTCGCCATCCACGTGCCATATCTTCACCCTGCCTGAACCTTGACCTGAGCATTCCATCCCACGACTCATCCGCGATCCGTAGGTCCGCTCCGGGTT